>JAFOYH010000116.1 GCA_017391465.1 Lachnospiraceae bacterium
ACTAGCTGTTATCTTCCCGTTTTTTACTGTTTTTGGTTGAGTCTTTCGACTCGTTCGTTTTTGAAATTCTCTTTAAAGAACTTTCGGGATTGTTTTATTGTTCAATTGTCAATGTTCTTCGTTGTTGCGTATCTCTCACGCGCAACTTCTTAAGTTTAACACATTCGAAATCATTTGTCAACAACTTTTTTATTTTTGAGTTTTTTCAAACTCGCTCGTCGTTTCCTCGACAGCCATATTAGATTATCACATCTTTATGATCTTGTCAAGAACTTTTTTATTTTTGTTTTTGATTTGTTCTGGCTGTTTACTCAGCTGCTGTTTCGCTCACGCGACAGCTCATTCATATTATCACTCTTAATCCTAAATGTCAACAACTTTTTTATTTTTTATGTATCTTTTTTTACACTTTCATTTTTCTATAATAAAACACGAAAAAAGGAACAAAGACCATCCAGACTTTGTCCCTTTAATTTGATTTATTACGTAAAATTCCTGCAATGCAGCTATACTCTGCTCAGGATGACGTTTAAAACAACAACTTGCCCATATTAGTAAGCGCAGATACCATGAGATTATGATTATAAAGCAAACTCAACATCGGATTGCCGTTAATTTGAGCACTTGCCCATTGTCCAGGTCCCGTCCATGCAAGAGCCATAATGAATACGCCCAAAATCCATATACGAATCAAGCCATGAACAACGCCGCAAATAACGCCGCCAACCGTATTAACACCATGTAATATAGGAAGTTTACTAATCAGATTCAGAGCGCCTTCTATAATCTTAATAATAATAAATGCCAATAAGAAAACAATCAAAAATGAAACCGCATTAATAACAAGGCATGCCATGTAAGATGCAACATACTCGTTAAAATCATAAACCCCCAATGCTTCATACATCTGACTATTATTATTTTCTATTAAAGCATCTTTAACAAAGCCCGGAATCCGATAACCAGTTATGATATCAATCTGATCAGACACTTTATCTGCCATCACATCCGTCTGCATATCCATATTTTTTTCAATCTGATTCGCTATTCCTGAATAAATTGGTGTGTGCTGAATAACTTTTCCAACATAAGGTCCTGTCTGTACAGCAATAATTAATGCAATAATCACCGCAAAAGCTGCAAAAAAAGTTTTAATAAACCCACGAATTGCCCCCACAACAACAGACACAACCAATATCAGCAATGTTAAAACAAGCATTGCATTTGCAATAAGTATATCCATTCTTTTTCTCCTCGTCTATTTTAATGTAATTGTCTGTACACTCTGGGTATCCAATAATATATATTGTCCTGATGTATTTCCAGGAAACAGACTTTCAATATTTCGATCAAACTCATGTTGAAAGATTTTATGTCCATGATACGAATATATTTCGCATTCTTGATCATTATAAAGCAGAATCTTATCATCCGATGCAGATACAGATTTATAGTCAAAGTCAAAAGTAAACTCACCCGCTCTACGTCCGGAATAACGATACATCTGCGCCCTATACTTATCTGTTTTCTTATCAGTCACAGATTCCTCTGTATTTTTCGTTATAATTCCGATATGTTTATCGGTCATGACAACACTCTTTGCCTCTGCTCCAAATTTTTGAGAATACTGCTCTAACACAGTTTCCTTAAACTGATAAGAATAAAAAGCGCTTTCACCACATGCTATAACCGTTGTATCATCCACGAATCGAATCTTTGGAAGCAATTCTTCAAATGTATATACCTCTGCCGGTTTTCCACTGTTTTCTTTATTTGAGAAATTATAAAAAATCAACTGAGAATTTACTTTGCCTCCATTAAACAAAACATAGCTCACCACAAGGCGTGTTCCGTCTTCAGATAATGCCATCGTCAACGGATAACCTGTGGTTGCAATGGTAGCTTTGATGCTCGCAAGTATTTTACCATTTTTATCATACAGGTTAATCTGATTTGCCATACCATCTGCGAGAACAACTGCAACTATTCCCTGTTTACTAACACGTACATCTTGAATAGGTTTTTCAAGACTCAAACGCCCTTCCATGCCTTGCTTATTAAAAACAAATACACTATTTGCTCCAATATCTCCAATGGCAAAATAGTCTTCACATGCATCCATCTTTGGTGATTCCATACCAAAAACCTGATCCCAAAGAACATCGCCTTTATTATTGGCAAATGAAACGCCATCCTTACTATAGCATAAAATACCGTCACTGCTGAAATAATAATGTGCAGATGTATCACTTTTTCGCTCGATCTCTCGAACGATATCATAGTTATGATATGTCCGTACAAAAACCCAGAATACACCACCAGCTATCAATGCAAACGCGACAGTTCCTAAAACAAAAGTCTTTTTGTTATCCAAAATCCACTGTTTTATCCACCAGAATCCATATTGTATGAATTCTAAAATTTTTTTTAAAATCCTATGTACTTTTTCCATGCACAACTACTTTCCTATCATTATTATCGGTTTTTCCCGAAAAACATTTATAAACAGATACATAGTTCATAGTATAACTCATTTCTTTAAAAATGGCACGGATTTTTTTGGCCGCATGCAACGATTCTCACGGCAGTTCAAGAACCATCCCTTCATAAATCAAATCCGGGTCATCAATTCCATTCATTTCACATATGACATCCACATAGTCCTGTGTATCATATAAACCAATGGAAATGTTGACCAGCGTATCACCTTTCCGTACGGTGTATCGTATACCATTTTCTGCATTTGCAGGAACATCCATCTCAGTTTCTCCTGGTACACTTTCAGGAATCCATTGAACAGTATCTTCAGGAACCTGTATAGTCAAAGTTTCTTCTTCAATCCGCTGGCTAACCGTTTGCGAAGGTTCTGGTTTGTAAAAATAATCCATCACATTCATCCCGACAACAACCAGCACCATGGCTGCCACAATCGTTCCAATCGTCTTATTCCCTCTATGTCTCTTTTTTGTTTCTTGATCCTCTTGTTTTTCGGTACGTCTATATATATGTGTGCGATTTTTCACATCGGCTGTTTCCAGTAGTTCTTCCGTGCCCTTTCCCTTACGCTCTTCAACCATATAATTCTGCATTTCCTCATTACGCTCATAATAAATATAATATCCCTGTTGTCGTGTCAGTTTTCCACCTTCATAAATAAAAAAGGCTTCTTCTTTATCTAAAGGATCCATCAAAAATAATGTCTTTTCTTTTCCCGGAAAATGATCCACATGAATTTTTGTTATTTTTTCATTAACACCAAGCGATTTCCCCGGCCGTGTCAAAAACCATCCAACAATTTCACTGTTCTTGAAATACTTTCCCATGGCATTATATATTTCTTCCCAAACTTCACTATTAAAGGAAATCGAATCCTCTTCTACTTTCGCTGCAGGTATTCCAATAGCTCCATGAATAAATGTTAATCTTACATCTTTTTGCTTTGAGTAAAATCCTAATAGTATGGCCGCACTTTGCTGATTCGGATATTCCGCTGCCAATTGGTTCATGTACGTCACAACATAATCTTCCACATAGATTTTCTTTTTTTCCTCTGGTAATCCAATCTGACGAATATTCTTCGGTAATTTCAGCATTTCCTGATATCCACTCTGACTCATAATTTCTACCATAACCTCACCTTCCCAAAGCATTTTCGAAACATAGACAGAGTATCATATTTTGCTTAATTAATTTGTCGAAAACAGTCCGTAGAAAACCACATTTTATCGCGTCCCGTCGACACTAACCCTTTTTTTCATAACCATTGAATAATTTTTATATAAATGTACAGACTTCAAAATAAAAAGGAGTTTTATATGTATTGGATTCACCCGGATCATCCGGACGCTGCCCACGTTTTTCAACAACAACTTCTTTCCTTAATACAACAACACAATAAACACCATCAACCTATACTCTTTGTCTGTATTGGAACCCCCAGTGTTCTGGGCGACTGCCTTGGTCCCCTCGTTGGATCTGTTCTGGAATCAAAAATTCCTGCTTCAATCTATGGCACTCTGGAAAATCCCGTACACGCTCTGAATTGTAAAGATATATTTCAAAACATAAAAAAACAGCATCAAAAGCCATTTATCATCGCTATTGATGCTGCTTTAGGCACCGTTGCCCAATCCGGTTATATTCTGTTAAAAAAAGGTCCTTTGTTCCCTGGAAAAGGTGTTGGAAAAAAGCTTCCGCCCATCGGACATCTGCACATTACGGGTATCTTTCATGATATCTATCTGCAAACCGCAGGGAAACAAATGGCAAATTTCAGCCGTTGTATCAGTCAGGGCATCTTAGAGCTCTACCCTTCCTTCCAGAGCACGCAACAAAGTGACTTCGTCGATGTACTCCAAATCACCACCGACAGGCACACCGCTGGCAATTCTGCTGACTTTAATTCCTGTCGGCTTGATTAGCTTACTAATATACATGGCTGTTGTTTCGCCTTCCAGACTGGAATTCGTCGCAACAATAACTTCATCCACGTCCCCTTGAAGCCGAAGCATCAGCTCTTTTAAACGAATATCGTTCGGTCCAATGCCAAGCATTGGTGAAATCGCACCATGCAGCACATGGTATACCCCTTCATATTTACCCGTTTTTTCATAGGCCGCCAGATCTCTCGGTGTTTCTACCACCATAATGGTCTTTTTGCTTCGTTTTTCATTGCGACAGATCGGGCATAATTCACGATCTGTCAAATTAAAACACTGACTACAGTAACGGATATTTTCGCGCGCATCTACAATGGCCGAAGCAAGACCCGTTGCCTGATCTTTTGGCATATTAATAATGTGAAATGCTAATCGCTGAGCCGATTTAGGTCCAATACCAGGTAATTTTGATAATTCTTCAATCAAACGCGAAATCTGACTGCTATAATACGCCATTAGAAACCAAAGCCCCCAAGGCCGCCCATGCCGCCTGTAAATTTCGCCATATTGGCCTGATTCATTTCCTCAATTTTGCGCAATGCTTCATTTGTTGCTGCAACAATTAAATCTTCAAGCATTTCAATATCATCCGGATCCACAACTTCTTCTTGAAGTTTTACAGAAATCAGTTCTTTTTTACCGGATACTTTAACCGTTACAGCTCCGCCGCCAGCACTTGCTTCCACTTCTGTCTCTTCCATCTTCTGCTGAGCTTCTTCCATCTGTCTCTGCATTCTCTGTGCCTGCTTCATTAAATTATTCATATTGCCAGGCATACCTCCTGGAAATCCACCTCTTTTTGCCATCTTTAATTTCCTCCTTCATCCATCTTTACATCGAAGACATCAAAAATCATCTTCGTCAATAAATTCTACATGTTCCAAACGTATTTTATTCGGATTAATAAAAAGTGCTTCTTCCTGACGTCCCCGTTCAAACAAACGCGTCACCACATGCACTTCTTTTCCAATATGTTCACCGATCACTGTCTCCAAATTCTCACGATGGTTTTCTTTATCAAAATAGCACTTATTCATGTCATCGTAAAATCCAAGTATGATCTGATTCTCCGGACCCGCACTAACCATTGCCGTCTTAAGCATGATCATGGCACTTGGATCCAACCCTGTGATAATCTTTCCCCATTGACTAACAACAGCTTCCACATCTTCTGCTAAGGCTGGTGGCAAAGTTTCCTGTATATTTTCGGATTCTTTCTCCATATTTTGCGACTCTATCGTGGATGTCGGTGCTGTCATGACACCACGTTCAATCATATCTTCAAGAACAGAAAGACGATTTAAAATCGCTTCATAATTATTCTCCATCTGTGGTTTGCATAATTTAACAATGGCCAATTCGATCAACACACGCTTTTGTGTCGAGTATTTGAGCTGTCCATTCAATTCGGAAAAAATACGAATATAACGCATCAAAACAGACTGTTTCACCTGTCTGGCCTCTTCTTTCAATGCCGCCAGATTATCCGCAGACATATCAAGAATATCCTCCAATTGATCTGAGCTTTGCACAAGCATAAGATTTCTCAAATACCATGTAAAATCCGATACGAACTGTGTAAGCTCACGTCCCTGAATAACTACTTCTTCCACCAGTTTCAACGCATCGGTCACATTCTGTGCCATAATGTTTCGTAATAATCGGCTGAAAACAGATGTGTCAACCGCACCAAGAATATCCAGCACATGTTCATAGGTCAAACGTTCGTTAAGATAAAACGCCACACACTGATCAAGCAGACTCAATGCGTCTCGCATCGAACCGTCGGCCGCTCTTGCAATATATCGCAGTGCTTTCTCTTCCACATCCAGTCCTTCTTTATCCACCAGCTCCTGAAGCCTGTCCGCGATTGTATCGATGGTAATACGTCTAAAATCGTAACGTTGACATCTTGAAAGAATGGTAATCGGAATCTTGTGAGCCTCTGTCGTCGCTAAAATAAAAATAACATATTCCGGCGGTTCCTCCAATGTCTTTAACAAAGCATTAAACGCACCAATAGAAAGCATGTGCACTTCATCGATGATATAAACCTTGTATTGTCCTTCCGTCGGAGAATACTCCACTTCTTCTCGAATCTCGCGAATATTATCCACACCGTTATTAGATGCCGCATCGATTTCGATCACATTCATCGATGTCTGACTCTGAATAGATCTGCACATTGGACATTCCCCACAGGGACTGCCATCTTTTGGATTCAGACAATTCACGGCTTTTGCAAAAATCTTTGCCACGGATGTCTTTCCTGTACCTCGTGTTCCACAAAAGAGATAGGCATGTCCAACTCTTCCAAGTTTTATTTGATTTTTTAGGGTTTTAACAATATGCTCCTGTCCCCGGACATCCTCAAACACTCCCGGACGCCACTTACGATAAAGGGCCTGATAGGACATGTCTTTCACTTCCTGTTCTATTCATCACCAAAACTGATACCCATATCCTTCGCTTCACGAATCGTTGCACAGTCTGGATCCACATATTTTAACTTTCCTGCCACTTTTTCCAGTGGCACTCGAATAACTTCAAATCCATCAAAAGCTACCATCTGCCCATAATTACGTTCCACGATCATACGACCGGCTTCTGCACCGAGCTTTGTTGAAATAAAACGATCGTATGGATCCGGACTTCCTCCACGCTGTGTATGACCCGGAACAGTAATACGTACTTCTTTTCCAAAGGCTTCTTCTATCTTCGCTGCAAGTTCATAGGATACAGATGGGTAGGCACTTTCTGCTTTTTTCTTATTATACTCTTTTTTGCTAAGAAGCGCATCTTCTTTTGAAATTGCCCCTTCAGCAACAGCTAAAATCGAAAAACGTTTTCCCGCTTTATGACGTCTTTCAAGAGCGCCAAGAACGCTCTCCAGATCGTAAGGAATTTCGGGAATAAGAATAATATCTGCACCTCCGGCAATCCCGGCATGAAGCGTCAGCCATCCCACTTTATGACCCATGACTTCTACAATAAACACACGACCATGAGAGGATGCCGTTGTATGAATACAGTCAATCGCATCCGTTGCAATATCTACAGCGCTCTGAAACCCAAAGGTCATGTCTGTTCCAAAAATATCGTTATCAATCGTTTTTGGAAGCGAAACCACATTTAAACCTTCTTCTTTTAAAAGATTCGCTGTTTTCTGAGAACCGTTACCTCCAAGAATCACAAGGCATTCAAGGCCAAGATCCCGATAGGTTTTTTTCATAGCAGCCACCTTATCAATACCATCTGCTTCAATAAGGCGCATTTTTTTAAACGGTTGACGCGACGATCCCAAAATCGTTCCACCCATCGTTAGGATTCCTGTAAAATCTAATGGACGCATCACTTTATAATCCCCTTGGATTAAACCACGATATCCATCCATAAAGCCAAGAATCTCAACATTGTCAATTTTATTATAAAGAACTTTTGCAACGGCACGCATTGTTGCATTCAACGCCTGACAATCACCGCCACTGGTTAACATACCAATTCTTCTCATAACTTTTTCTTCCTTTCCATTCTTGGAATCTCTCGTTTCGAATAGACAAAACTTACTTCTTATGATAAATGAAATAACACATAAATGCAATAAAAGCTCACGTAAAAACGCAAGCTTTTAGAATTCATATGATTAAAATCCGTGCGTCCGGCTTCGAATGACGCCCACAGACGTTACCTGTACAGTTAACTCAGCTCAGGCACCCTCGCGGCACACAGAAGGTCTCGCTTAGTGCTGCTCCATTCCTGACCTGACACGGTTCACGAGTTTCTATTGCGCAAGACCCAAACTTCAACGCCACTTATACAGGGCAGCTCCACAGGAAATCACCCTCAGCCAGGACATCACCCCTGCTGTAGCGGATTGCAGGTGCAGGGCACCGCTATCTCCCCGGCTGCACGGAAAGGTTATAACTTTGTCGTGACATCCAGTATATCTTGTTTTTAATTGTCTGTCAAGGACTGGTTTTCCTGTCTCTCATTTTCCATCAAAGCCGCTTTTTCCTGATTTTTACGGGCTTTCTTAAGCTTTCGAAGTTCCCTGAAAAAATCACTCAACATGCAGGAACATTCCTCCCCAAGGACACCGGATTCTATGTCCACCTGATGATTCAATCCTTCGGTTTGCAAAACATTCAGTACCGATCCGGCGCATCCGGCTTTCGGATTCATAGAACCAATCACAACCTTAGGAATACGTGCCTGAACAATGGCTCCTGCACACATCGGACATGGCTCCAAAGTCACATACATGGTACAGTCTTCCAAACGCCAGTCGCCAATAACCTTGCTTGCTTTATTCATCGCCAGAATTTCCGCATGAGCCAGTGTGTTTTTTTTAAGATTACGCTTGTTATACCCTCTTGCAATAATCTTCTCTTTATATACAATGACACACCCAATAGGTACTTCCTCAATGGCTGCCGCCTTTTTTGCCTGCTTCATGGCTTCTTTCATGTATTTTTCATCTTGTGTCATTATTTTTCCTCGCTTACTGCTTTTTTATCCAGCAAATAATTGCCATGATATGGTTTTGATTTTAAACGACCTGTATGAATCCCCCAGGCGATACCAAGTCCAATACCAATGAGAATCGCTGACAGCAACTGGGACACTCGCAATCCCGGAATGAGATATAAACTGTCTGCTCGCAATCCTTCGACAAAAAATCGAATACATCCGTAACCCACAAAATACATGGACAACATCCATCCATCCTTTTTCACTTTGCGCGCTGCAATCATCATAAGGATAAACAAAATGAAATTGGACATACTTTCATAGAAAAATGTGGCCTGATGCCATTCTTCCAATCGTTCAATATAGACTCCATATGGAAAAAACTGTAGATTCGGATCCAGGATGAGCTTTCCAAAGGCCTCCTGATTGGTAAAATTCCCCCAACGTCCAATCGCCTGTCCGAGCACCAAGCTTGGCATTACTAAATCAAGCAGCTTCAACAAAGAAAATTGATGATATTTACAAAAACATACCGCTGTTACAATGCCGCCGAGCACGCCTCCATAGATAGCCAAACCGCCCTCTCGGATAGCAAATATTTTTATTAAATCCTGTGCGTAATATTCCCATTCAAATACCACATAATACAAGCGAGCACATACAATGCCAATTGGAATGGCAAATAAAATAAAATCAATGATCAAATCCGATTTATAACCTTTTTTCGTTGCTCTCCACGCTGCAATCGTTGTTGCAAGAATCATGCCTACACCAATAATCACACCATACCATGCAATATTAAATCCTTCTATTCCAAACAAATCATGAATAATAAAACGATCCATAATATAGACCTCCATTTCAATCTTTCACTTAGTGAGTATCTTACTATATTTTTTAGAATAATTCAATTTTAATTTCATTGTACCCATTTCTTATTTGTGCTAAAATCTTTATGTATCTTTTCCGGGTATATGACCTGGGGACTGTTATAATAAACACATTGAATTTCATTGAAAAGAGGTGGAGACATGGGAATCAAAGGACTTACAAAATCGACATTACTGGACTTTCCAGGACACACAACTGCAACATTATTCGTTGGCGGTTGTCAATTTAAGTGTCCATTCTGCCATAATGGTTCACTTGTCACAAAGCCTGGCACTCTGCCCGATCTTTCGAGAAACGAACTTTTTTCTTTCCTCGAAACACGCAAAGGTCTGGTGGATTCCATCTGTATTACCGGAGGCGAGCCTACACTTTATTCGGATCTAAAGCGACTGATCTATGATATCAAACAGATGGATTTTCTGGTCAAATTGGATACCAACGGCTATGAACCCTATCAACTGGATCAGCTTCTAAAAGAACATCTTGTGGATTATGTAGCCATGGATATCAAAAACTGTCAGGAGAAGTACGCAAAAACGGCCGGCTGCACAAATTTAGATTTGACACGCATCAAACTATCCGTAGACCTTCTTAAAGACTCCGATGTGGATTATGAATTTAGAACAACTGTTATTCGCGAACTTCATTCGAAAGATAATATTCTCTCCATCGCCGAATGGCTGAAAGGGGCCAAAGCTTATTATCTTCAACCTTATGTCGAATCCGAAGATGTTATTATGCCTTTGTTTACCAGCTATTCCCGCGATCAAATGCTGGAGCTCAAAAAACTGGCTGAAACCTACATTCCAAACGTTCATTTGCGCGGAATGGATGAATAAACAAAAAACCTTGCTAAACTCAAACACTTTTTATGTGTTCTATTTAGCAAGGTTTTATTATTTTGTCATTAACTTTGTAAACAGAAAAAGATGAAATCTGCTGTTGCGATCAGACGATCTTTTTCGTCCTTAATCTCAACGATAAATGAGCGGATTTTTTTACCGATTTTTTTCGGTTTCGCTTCAGCTGTCAAATACTCCACACCAATAGCCGCATTCAAAAATTCGATATGACTGTCTACTGTTGTACATATGCCGCCTGTTGTGGATGCAGCAATACCGCAAGCCTCGTCTGCCATCGTGAATAATGCACCGCCATGGACACTGCCGATCGGATTCATATGCTCTTTCTTAACATCCAGACGAACTTTACAATATCCCGTACTTTGTGCAATTACATAAAGCCCCATATGCTTACTGAAATCCGAATCAAACATTTTCACGCAATTGAACACACTGATACGAACGTTTTCATCAGACTTTAAAGCAATTTTTGCAAATTCTTTTTTAGCCATATGAACAATGATCATGCTTCCCTTTTCACATGGATAAGACTGATCCTGGCATATCAATTCAAATCCACCGTCAATCCCTGTCAAAGCCATACAGTTTTCACCAATGACTTCACCAACTTTAAGAACCTGTTCTCCTTCAAGTTCTATCATTCGCGCTGTACCATGAATACTCTTTTCCATAACCATGCTCAAAAGTCTTCCCTGACCCCAAATTTCCATGGTGTTTTCAAGTTCACAGTAAATTTCTGAACCTGCTGACACAGAAACAGGTGCCTCCAAATCTTTTACATAAGACCCTGTCCCTTCCATGACTCTGTGATAAGCCGCTTCATTGTCACCGCCAAATTTCAATGATTTTTCCATATCCATTTCTTCTATATAATATGCCAGTCTCGTCGGATGACTTTCCGGATCATCTTTCATAAAAATCTCATATAACTTTCCACTGTCTAAACTGACCTTTGTAACTTTCATGTTTATGCCCCCGTTTTAACGTTCTGATAAAATTATATATTCACTAATTTTAAAATGCAACGAAATTGTGATATACTCTTGTTATTACACAACGAAAGAAGGCTTATTATGTCCATTTTTATAGATCCTGTCATTTATGACTGTGCTCCTGAAAATACAGAAAACCGCGAAGAACGCGAATTACGCACATACCGTTTTTTAGAAGAACTTGACATTCCGTTCCAACGTCTTGATCACGGTGCTGCCATGACTATGGAAGACTGTGATGATGTGGATGCCGCCTTAGATATTGAACATTGTAAAAACTTATTTCTTCGAAACACGCAGAAAACAGAATTTTATTTATTACTTATGCCTCATCATAAGAAATTTAAAACAGCCGTTTTATCCAAACAGATCGGAACAGCAAGACTTTCTTTTGCCGAGGAAGAATTCATGGTGAAATATTTGGACATTCATCCAGGTGCTGTCAGCATTTTAGGCCTCATGAACGACACTGAATGCAAAGTGCACCTTTTAATCGACAGCGAATCTTTAACCAAAGAATATATGGGTGCTCACCCGTGTGTAAACACATCCAGTTTAAAAATTAAAACTTCGGATATCTATGACAAATTTTTGAAAAAAACCGGACACATTCCGACATATGTGACATTGTAATCCCAAAAGGACTGAATCCATTTCAGTCCTTTTTTATTATATATGTTGACACACGACATATATCGTGATACGATATAGTCACAAAACGATATATCGTCACTCGACATATATAAGGAGAATACATATGTTAGAAAAACAAGAACCGCTTACAGAAAGTTATTTTTATATTTTGCTCTGCCTTTACAATGGTCCTAACCATGGTTATGGAATCATGCAGCAAACCGCCGAGCTTTCCGAAGGTCATGTGAAAATCGGCTCTGGAACCATGTACGGTGCAACAAGCAATATGATGAAAAAAAACTGGATTCGTGAAACACTTCGTACAAATCCGGAAGATAAACGCAAACGTCTTTATGAACTTACCGCACTCGGAAAAGAAGTTTTAGAAAATGAAATTCTTCGTATTAAACATCTGGTCTCCTGTGCAGACCGTATTATCAAGGAGGAATAACCATGAAAGAAAAAAATATCATTACCAGTCACAAAGTATATGCTGCATGGGAATATAAACAGGAAGAACTCGATTTAAACGAAGCCTCCAAAAACGGTTTACAATTGATCAAAGGCGGATGTTTTCATTCCCAATATATCCGGGATGATTCTGTCCGCTATATTTACCAGCTCGACTTCTGTCACCCAGACAACAAAGCAAGATATATTGAATGCTTCGAGGATGCCGGCTGGCAATACATCAACTCTACATTTAACGGCTGGCACTATTTTCGAAGACCTTACGAAGAAAATGTTTCTCCGGAAGACGCAAAGATTTATACCGATCGGGACTCTCTTTATGAAATGGAAAACCGTTGGATAAACATGCTTCGCATCTGCTCCATAATCACTTTAATCGCAGGAATCTGGTATACAGGTCTTGTTCTTTTCAGAAACAATGGATTCACACCATCTGCCATTGCTTTACTTATAGAATCAGCCATTTTCTTCCTCTTGTCCGCATGCCTTTTTTCAGCAGTCCGTTCGATCAAACGTGTCCGCGAAGGACTTGAAGCAACCTATATATTACCATTGCAATATGTATTTCCGATAATGATCATTGGATTCGCCGTTGGAGCGGTGCTGATTCTGATATAAAATAAGTAATCAACACTCAAGACTGATTGTCCAAATTAAATCAGGCTATGTTTGATTTCATTTCAAACATAGCCTTTTCCTTTATTTCAATCACTCAACATTTATAAAACTTGTGATGAATTACATTTTCCAAATAGCTATTCCTCTCTTTTAAATTCTTTCAACGTCTGTTGAATATTAATTCCATAACAATCTAAGATTTCTATTCGTTCAGCAATACCTTCTTCTTTATGTTTAGAAAATCTTAACCCCTGCCCATGATTCAACATCTGAAACGCAACTTCCGGATGACTTTCGCATAATCTGTTTTTCCACTGAGGATTTTTATCTAAATATTCATCAATCTGCTTAATTGTTTTGCAGATAGAAAATGATTGTTTAGATAAACTTTTTCCTAGAACTTTTTTATTTATTTCTTTTGCTTTTTCTTCACATTCTTCCCACACAGCTTGTCGACATGGCACCGGAAATATCGACGATTTACGTTCACCGAAAAGCAATTTTCTCGCTATTTTATCCGGACGCATCTCATCTTCCTCAAGTGATTCTGGCAATCCAATCGGCATATCAATTAATATATCCGTTGCATTTTTATATGCTTCACATATTTCGGAAATATGTTTATATTTTCTTGTCCGAACAACATTATTTTGCATCTCCGCAACTATCCAACAAGAATGCATTCGATCAACACCCACAAATAAAGGATTTTCTTTTTCTATATAATCATTATTTTTCACGGCTTTTTCATGTTTTAAAACCATTCCTCATCACCCCTTAATTTTCGGAATAAATTCGATTTTTAATATCATGTCCATGCCCTCCGCAATTCGCTTCAAAACAGATAAAGTCGGATTACCATTACCTGTTTCGATTCGGCTTATATCTGCTTGAGTAATTCCTGTCTTTTCCGCCAATTCTTTTTGAGTGATATTACATTTTTTTCTGGCATCTATCATTGCCTGCATCATATTATACTCTGTTTCTAATTTATCCCATTCTTCTTTAAATTCCAAATTCCTTAATTGCTTATTCAAATGTTCTCTAAAATCACTCATTGCATACATCCTTTCTATTTAAATAATCTTGCCTATATTTTTTTGCTAATTCCAATTCAGATAAAGGTGTTTTTGAAGTTTTTTGATAAAACCATTCGTCAAAACAATTTCACTTCCTACAAGAAAAAAATATAAAACTCTGCTTATATTATTACCCTGTTTTACTCTCAGTTCAAAAATTCCATCTCCTAAATATTTTGAATACGGCTCTCTTAAATCATTTCCATTCTGTTCTAACAACATAATCAATCTAAAAGTTTTTGCCCTCATTTTAAAATCGAGCGACTCCAAAAAATCGTATATAGGGCACATTCCATTTGCTTTTTTATAATAATTTACTTTAAAGCATCCCAAGTAAATATCCACCTTTCTTTTACAATATGTGTTTTATCATATATTGTCAATAGTATTGTAAATAACATTTAAATTGAATCTTTTTACTTTTTATTTCCATATTCATCCGTCTCTCACCACAAAACACTTTCATAGAGATTGGGAAAGCATTGGCTTTCATCTCAAATATAAAAACAGAGGTTATTGACGGACATTATTTTTATCGATTACTAAAACACAAATTAAATAAAAAATAAAGCTAAAGGAGCTGTGCAGTTCTTTTTAAGAACATTTGCACAGCTCCTTTTAATAAGCTATTTTGTTTCAGTTTGTAGTTTTTGTTTCGATAAAAATCGAACGTCAATAACCTCTGTTTTTATAAAGTAACTGTTACTTTTTCAAGTTTCCAAATATCTCTTACATACTCTTCGATAGTACGATCCGATGTGAATTTACCGGAGCAAGCGGTGTTAAGCATGGACATCTTCGCCCAGTTTGCTTTATCCTGGTAAGCTTTATTCACACGCGCACGAGCTTCTGCATAAGAACGGAAATCCTTTAAGATAAAGTACTGGTCTACTTTGCCGTAAGATGGGTTCAAGAAGGAATCATGGATTTCTTTGAACATATTTGCATCGCCATGGCTGAATGTACCATCAACAAGCTGATCAATCACTTTATGAATAGCAGGATCATTATCATAGATTTCTCTTGGATTGTATCCGCCATTTGCTTCGTATCCCATAACTTCTTCGGAAGACATACCAAAGATAAATGCATTTTCTGCACCAACTTCTTCAACAATTTCCACATTGGCGCCATCCATTGTACCAAGTGTCACAGCACCATTGAGCATGAATTTCATGTTACCTGTACCGGAAGCTTCTTTACTTGCTGTAGAGATCTGTTCAGAAACATCACTTGCAGCAAAAATAATTTCTGCATTAGATACACGGTAGTTTTCGATGAAGACAACTTTAATACGTCCTTTGATATCCGGATCGTTGTTCACAACATCGCCAACAGAGTTGATAAGTTTGATGGTTTCTTTTGCACGTTTGTAGCCCGCTGCTGCTTTCGCGCCAAAGATAAATGTTGTTGGATAGAAATCCATTTCCGGATTTGCTTTCAACTGATTGTATAAATCCATAACATGCATGATATTTAACAACTGACGTTTGTATTCATGCAAACGTTTAACCTGAACATCAAAAATGGAATTTGGATCGACATCAATACCGTTATGTTCTTTGATGTATTTTGCCAGACGCAGTTTGTTCTGGTATTTGATTTCCATAAATTCTTTCTGAGCCTTTGGATCTTCAGCAAATTTTGCAACGCCATTGATCATCGGAAGATCTGTAATCCATTGATCTGTTCCAATTTTTTCTGTTACCCATGAAGCCAGCAATGGATTGCCATGAAGAAGAAAACGTCTCTGAGTAATACCATTTGTTTTGTTGTTGAATTTATCCGGCATCATTTCGTAGAAATCTTTTAACTCTCGCATTTTTAAAATTTCTGTATGAAGTCGGGCAACACCATTGACAGAAAAACCTGCAACAATGGCCATATTTGCCATACGCACCTGTCCTTCATAAAGAACAGCCATATTGCGGATTTTGTCATACTGGTTTGGATACTGTGCTTCAATTTTTTCAAGAAAACGTTTGTTAATTTCATCCACAATCTGGTAAATTCTTGGAAGAAGACGCATGAACAAGTCCACTGGCCATTTTTCCAACGCTTCTGCCATGATTGTATGGTTTGTGTATGCACAACATTTTGTTGTGATATTCCATGCTTCATCCCATTCCAGACCTTCTTCATCCAAAAGGATACGCATAAGTTCAGGTACAGTTACTGTTGGATGTGTATCGTTGAGCTGGAAGCATACTTTTTCATGCATCTTGCTCAAATCCGAGTGTGTTTCTTTATATTTCTTCACTGCCTGCTGCACACTTGCAGATACGAAGAAATACTGCTGTTTTAAACGTAATTCTTTACCACTGTAATGGTTGTCATTTGGATAAAGAACTTCAACAATATTCTTTGCAAGATTTTCCTGAGCAACTGCTTTATTATATTCGCCCTTATCAAAATCCGAAAGGTTGAATTCCTGGATTGGCTGTGCATCCCAGATACGAAGCGCATTAACGATGTTATTTCCATATCCGACAACCGGAATATCATATGGCACTGCATGAACTTCATCATATCCGTCGTGAATGAAACGATTTCTCTTCTTTTCTGCATCCCATTCAATACGCACATAACCGTTAAACTTAACGGTCTGTGTATATTCAGCACGTTTCATTTCAAATGGATTTCCATATTCAAGCCAGTTATCCGGAACTTCTTTCTGGTATCCATTTTCAATTTCCTGTTTGAACATGCCGTATTTGTAACGAATACCACATCCATATACCGGATAATTCAATGTAGAAAGGGATTCAATGAAGCATGCAGCCAGACGGCCGAGGCCGCCGTTGCCAAGCGCTGCATCTGGTTCTTCATCTTCAATAACATTTAAATCCAGACCAAGTTCTTCAAGAACCTCTTTCACTTCATTATAGCAGCAAAGGTTGATCATATTATTACCTAATGCTCTGCCCATTAAGAATTCCATGGATAAATAATAAACAAATTTTGGATCTTTTTCTTTATAAGCGTTCTGAGTTGCGATCCAGCGATCCATGATAAAATCTTTCACTGCATAAGATACAGCCTGGAAAATTTCCTGTTTTGTTGCTGTATCGATTGTTTTACGATAGATTTTTTTGAGATTGGATAATACCTCTGTTTTAAATTCCTGTTTATCAAATGCTCCGATTTCCGGAGTCTGTTTCATTATTTCTTTATTTGTTTCCAATAGGACTCCCTCCATTTCAGGGGATATTCTTCAAGCTTTTTTTACACCTAAAGTTACATTTTCCCCATTAATGCTCCAGTCTTTGACGAAACCATCTGTACAGCCAAATACAACGTCTTCTGCAAGTACATCAGATTTAACGTCTTTAACATTCTTTTCTGTAATTACTCTGAGTTTATCATTTCCATCCATATAAACAACGATATGGTCAGTTACTTCAAAGTTTGCTTCTTTACGCATTGTCTGGATTTTGGAAACGATTTCACGAACGAAACCTTCTTCGATCAAATCTTCTGTAAGATTTGTATCCAATACAACCGTTACATTTTTATCTGTAATGGATACATAACCTTCCATCTGAGCTGCATCAATAAGTAAATCTTCTTCTGCAAGCACAACTTCGGATCCGTTTACATCAAATGTAATATGACCTTCTGCTTTAAGTTCAGCCATTGCTGCGTTGCCGTCAACGTTTGTCAAATACTGCTTGATTCCGCCAAGGAGTTTGCCGTATTTTGGACCAACGGTACGAAGCTGCGGCTTGAACGTATAAGATGTAAACGCACTTACATCTTCTGCAAATTCCATAGATTTTACATTTAATTCTTCTTCAACAATTTCCTGGAAGAATTCAGAAAGTTCTTTTTCAGCTTTTACATACATTTTGCCGATTGGCTGACGGTTTTTGATGTTCGCTGTGTTACGGCATGCACGACCGGCAACAACCATCTGAAGAACAAGTTCCATATCTGTTTCCAGTTCTTTGTCGATGAAAGCTTCATTTGCAACCGGGAAGTCGCAAAGATGAATACTTTCCGGTGCATTTGCATCGATGCTGCGCACCAGGTTCTGGTAAATATCTTCGGTCATAAATGGGATCATTGGTGCTGCCACTTTAGCTACTGTAACAAGTGCTGTGTAAAGTGTCATGTACGCATTAATCTTATCCTGTGGCATATCTTTTGCCCAGAAACGTTCACGGCTTCGACGAACATACCAGTTACTCATATCATCCACAAATTCCTGAAGTGCACGGCCAGCTTCCGGAATACGATAGTTTCCAAGATCGTAATCCACTGTCTGAACCAATGTATTCAGTTTGGATAATAACCATTTATCCATAACGGATAATTTATCATATTCTAATGCATATTTTGTTGCATCAAAATTGTCGATATTTGCATAGAGTACGAAGAACGCATAGGTGTTCCATAATGTACCCATGAATTTACGCTGACCTTCCATAACTGCTTTTCCGTGGAAACGGTTTGGAAGCCATGGTGCAGAGTTAACGTAGAAATACCATCGAATCGCATCTGCACCGTATTTTTCAAGTGCATCAAATGGATCTACTGCATTTCCTTTGGACTTACTCATCTTCTGACCATTTTCATCCTGAACATGACCGAGAACGATAACATTCTTGTATGGTGCCTGATTGAAGAGCAATGTGGAGATTGCTAATAAGGAGTAGAACCATCCACGTGTCTGGTCAACTGCTTCGGAAATGAAGTCTGCAGGGAACTGTGCTTTGAATTTATCTTCATTTTCGAATGGATAGTGATGCTGAGCAAATGGCATGGAACCGGAGTCAAACCAACAGTCGATAACTTCCGGAACACGTTTCATCTGTTTTCCGCAGTGTGGACATGTAATTGTAATTTCATCAATGTATGGACGATGGAATTCTACAGTTTTTGCTGCTTCATTGCCGCTCATTTCGAAAAGTTCCTGACGGCTTCCAATGGAGTGCATATGTCCGCATTCACATTCCCATACGTTTAATGGTGTTCCCCAGTAACGGTTACGGCTGATACCCCAGTCCTGAACATTTTCAAGCCAGTCGCCGAAACGGCCTTTACCGATACTTTCCGGAATCCAGTTAATTGTGTTGTTGTTACGGATCAGGTCATCTTTAACTTTTGTCATTTCGATGAACCAGGATTCTCTTGCATAGTAGATGAGCGGAGTATCACATCTCCAGCAATGAGGATAATCATGTTCAAATTTTGGTGCATCGAACAATAATGTTCTTGCATCAAGATCTTTTAATACTTCTGGATCGGCACTGATTGCACCTGCTTCCATTTCTTTTGCTGTTGGTTTTGCACGCATGCCAGCAAATGGAGTTTCTTCTGCCATGCATCCTTTTTCATCAACAAATTTAACAACTGGAAGACCGTATTTACGTCCAACACGGCCATCGTCTTCACCAAATGCAGGTGCAATATGAACGATACCTGTACCATCGGACATAGTTACATAATTATCACAAACAACATAATGCGCTTTTTTACGCTGTTTTGCAGCTTCTGCTGCAGTACATTCATATAATGCAACATATTCTTTACCTTCAAGATCTGTTCCAACATATTTTTCGAGAACTTCATATGCAGGTGTTTCATCTGCTGCAAG
>JAFOYH010000113.1 GCA_017391465.1 Lachnospiraceae bacterium
AACCACATCCAGTCGTGTGGAGCGTGCGATTCGACACGCCATCGAAGTGGCATGGAACCGAGGCAAAATGGATACGATTAACGAGGTGTTTGGCTATACAATTCATACGGGAAAGGGAAAACCCACGAATAGCGAGTTCATCGCACTTATCTCAGATAAAATGCGCATTGAATATAAATCGCGATTTTGATGGGTGTATGATATAAAAAGACTTTAGATGTTACGATAAAACGGACTTCAAATAATAATTCACTTTTATTCTACTCATAAATATTGTATAATATAAAAAACAAATGTCGTGAGGGAGGAAGCGGATTTTTATGAAGAAGAAGATATTATTTGTTGCGTCTGAGGCTGTACCGTTTATTAAAACCGGGGGATTAGCGGATGTAGCTGGAACATTACCAAAGTCCTTTGATCAGGATGAATTTGATGTCCGTGTTATTATCCCAAAATATCGTGCCATTCCTGAACAGTATCGTGATCAGATGAAGTATCGTGCACATTTCTATATGGATTTTGCCGGAGAAAACAGATATGTAGGTATTATGGAACTTGAATGGGGCGGGATTACGTTTTATTTTATTGATAACGAATATTATTTCTATGGCCCTAAGCCATATGAAGATGGTATTTGGGATTTAGAAAAGTTTGCTTATTTTAGTAAAGCAGCGCTTTCTATTTTACCAATTATAGATTTCCAGCCGGATGTTATTCACTGTCATGACTGGCAGACAGGCTTGCTGCCAGTGTATTTAAAGACAGAATTCAGTCAGGGAGAATTCTTTGCAGATATGAAATCTGTCATGACAATTCATAATTTGAAGTTCCAGGGTACATGGGCGATTCAGGATATTATGAATATTACAGGTCTTCCAGGTTATTTGTTCACAGATGATAAACTGGAAGCTTATAATAATGCAAACTACCTGAAAGGTGGTCTTGTATATGCAGACTGGGTAACAACGGTGAGCCCAACATACTCTGAAGAAATTAAGACAGCATTTTTCGGTGAAGGTTTGAACGGTCTTTTGACAGCACGTTCTGAGCAGCTTTCGGGTATCCTGAATGGTATTGATTATGATGAATATAATCCGGAAGATGACAAACATTTGCCATATCCATATAATGCAAGCAATTTCCGTAAAGTAAAGATTAAGAATAAATTAGCACTTCAGGCAGAACTTGGTCTTGAAAAGAATGAAAAGAAATTTATGATTGGTATTGTATCCCGTTTGACGGATCAGAAGGGATTCGATCTTGTGGCTTATATGATGGACCAGATCTGTACAGAAGATGTTCAGCTTGTTGTTCTTGGTTCCGGTGATAAGAGATATGAAGGCATGTTTGAACATTATGCATGGAAGTATCCGGAAAGAGTTTCTGCGAATATTAAATATTCCGATGAACTTTCCCATAAGATTTATGGTGCCTGTGATGCGTTCCTTATGCCATCGCTTTTTGAACCATGTGGCCTCAGCCAGTTGATGAGTTTGCGTTATGGTACACTTCCGATCGTACGTGAAACCGGCGGTTTGAAAGATACGGTACAGCCATATAATGAATATGATTCTACAGGTACAGGCTTTAGTTTTGCAAATTACAATGCACATGAGATGATGGATACGATTAATCGTGCAAAGAACGTTTATTATAACAAGAAACGTGAATGGAACAAGATTGTTGATCGTGCAATGGCAGCAGACTTCTCCTGGAATACATCTGCACGCTGCTACGAAGACTTGTATCGTACATTATAATTTTAGTTCCATGGATTGAATGAATGATGTCTAGAATTTTGAAAAAGACCTGGGTGGTATGTTTATTAGCGTCGGTAAGCTGCTTTTTTTGGGGCAGTGCCTTCCCGGGTATTAAGATTGGATATGAATGGTTTCGTATTGGATCTTTGGATGCGGCAGCTCAGATTTTATTTGCGGGCTGTCGCTTTTTCCTTGCAGGCTTGATGGTTATCCTGTTTGGAAGCCTGATGTCCAGAGAATTATTGAGACCAAAGACGCTTCTGGAATGGAAACATGCGACGATCATCAGTATGTTTCAGACCGTATTGCAATACATATTGTTTTATATGGGCCTGGCCAATACGGCTGGAACAAAGGCTTCGATTATTGTCGGATCGAATGTATTTATTGCGATTATCTTTACCTGTCTTGTATTTAAGCAGGAGGCTTTGACAAAAGAAAAACTGGCAGGTTGTCTGATTGGTTTTGTCGGGGTTGTGCTGATCAATCTGACATCCGAATTGACGTTTGATCTTTCTTTTATGGGAGAAGGGTTGATTTTAATATCGACAACAGCCTATGCGATTTCATCTTCATTTATGAAGGACTATTCCAAAACAGATAATCCGGTGATGCTGAGTGGTTATCAGTTTTTTATTGGTGGAATCATTATGATGGCAGCAGGATTCCTGATGGGCGGCCGTATTGGAATGCCTGAGACAAAGGGGATTTTGATGCTTCTGTATCTTTCGTTTGCATCTGCAGCGGCATATACCATCTGGAGTCAGTTGCTGAAACATAATCCGGTATCGAAAGTGGCTGTTTTTTGTTTTATGACGCCGGTCTTCGGGGTTATTTTGTCTGCGTTGCTGTTGGAAGAGTCGGGAGCCCTGTCCTTGGAACAAGGTGTGACTGCTTTGATATTGATTACGATAGGCATTTTTATCAGTCATCGTAAGCCGAAGCAGAATATGTCGATTTTTGGGGAAACAAAAGGAAAAAATGATTGACAGTCGGATGGAAGTTCGATAGAATGACTGTGTCGAGAATAAGGACAGATTAAAGAATTAATCTGTACGGATTTTATGTTAAATATTTGGGTGAACAAAACCATGAAGATTTTGTATGTTTGTGTACGAAACTTTATGGTTTTTTGTTTTATATCTGTATGTAAAAAGGGTGACAGAACGTAGTGTCTGTCACCCGGATTTATTTTAAAGTTCGATCTGAGACAGATGATCCATGACTATCTGCATCTCAGGAGAAACCCATTTATCTTTGTGATAAAGAAGCTGTTTCCATATGTCAATTTCAAAACCATCAATATGCAGACGCACCATTTTGTCTTCTTTTACGGCTTTTTCAGTAACATAGTCGGGAAGAAAAGAAATCCCCATATTCTGTTCGATCAGGTTACAGATCAGGTCTGTATTTCCGATTTCAAGCATAGGTTCGATGGCTAAAGACATACTGGCCAGCTTTTCATCCATCAAACGGCGGTAGCTCATGCGTTTTTCTGTTAAAATAAATGGATGGGTAACGATTTCCTCAAGCGTTCGAATCTGTTTTCGGGCATAGGATATACTGGTTACAAAATGAGCCTGCATCTGTTTCTCACTTTGAATAATATAGTTTTTATCATAAATATGGTTATCGAGTGTGTAAACGAGATCGACTTCGTTCTGATTGAGCAGTCGGAACATTTCCTCCGTACTGGCCGCGATGATCTTCAAAGTGATTCCCGGATAATCCTTATGAAAGGTATGGAAATTTTCTTTCATAAGCCAGCTGCAGAGAGAGTCGGCCATGGCAATACGGATGTGACCGTTAATTTCCTGGTTGGATGTGGCTGTCTTTTCCATGTCGCGGGTCAGTTTGCTGATCTGGTGGGCATACATAAGGATTTCTTTGCCTCGCTCAGTCAGGGAAACTGTGTGATTGATACGTTCAAAAAGCTGGACACCCAATTCATTCTCCAGTTGTTTGATTTGGAAGGAAACAGTAGATTGGGAATATCCCAGTTTGTCTGCGGCCTTCGTAAAGCTGGATAATTCGGCAACCTGTATAAATGTATCTAAATTTTTTAATTCCATGTTTACCTCCATATCTAAAATATCGATAATAAATATTCACATTATCAATTTTACAAATGTATAATTTGAGTTTATACTAATGAAGTAAAAAAATCAATTAGAAAGATGAAAGGTTATTATTGAAATGTCATTAAATGAAACAAAACATCAAAACGGCCAGTTTAAAGATTCTCTAGGCTTTGTTTTGGCCTGTGTCGGTTCTGCCGTAGGAATGGGAAATATCTGGCTGTTTCCATACCGCCTGGGTCAGTATGGCGGTGCGGCTTTTCTTATTCCATATTTTATTTTTGTCATTCTTTTTGGAATGATCGGGCTTTCTGCAGAATTTGCGGTTGGACGTCGTGCTCAGACAGGAACACTGGGAGCCTATACGTATTGCTGGGGGAAAATTGGAAAAGGAAAGCTGGGATATTTATTAGGTTGGATCCCGTTATTTGGATCTTTAGGTATTGCCATTGGATATTCGGTTATTCTTGGCTGGGTTCTTCGTACGTTGGCTTATAGTTTGACGGGTGAATTAATGGTGGAAGATTCTGCAGCATTATATTCAGAAATGTCTACTGCTTACGGAAATATTCCAAGTCATGCTTTGATTATTTTATTTGCTTGTATTTTATTGATTCTTGGGGCGACTAAGAGTATTGAACGCGTGAATAAAGTCATGATGCCGGCATTTTTTATATTATTTGTTGTGTTGGCAGTGAGAGTGTTTTTCCTCGAAGGTTCTTCGGAAGGCTATGAATTTTTATTCGTGCCGCAGTGGGAATATTTACTTAAGATTGATACCTGGATTATGGCTATGGGTCAGGCATTCTTCTCATTATCGATTACAGGTTCAGGTATGATTGTATATGGTTCTTATCTTAAAAAAGATGAGGATATTTTGAAATCCTGTAAAAATACAGCACTTTTTGATACATTGGCAGCAATGCTCGCAGCGTTAGCTATTATGCCGGCAGTATTTGCTTTTGGCATTGAACCGGCGAGCGGTCCGCCACTTATGTTTATTACATTGCCACAGGTATTTAAACAGATGCCGTTTGGTCAGTTATTTGCCACATTCTTCTTTATTTCTGTGGCATTTGCGGGAATTACAAGTTTGATCAATATGTTTGAAGCGGTTAGTGAATCCTGGCAGACACGTTTCAAAATGCCGCACAATGTGGCTGTGATTCTTTGTGGTGTTATTGCCATGGGTGTTGGTATTTTCATCGAAGATGGAACACTGGTTGGCACATGGATGGATTTTATTACCATTATTGTTGTACCATTCGGAGCAGTTCTCGGAGCGTTCTCTATTTATCATGTCCTTGGATGGAAAGAAATTAAAGAAGAATTGGCTCTTGGAAGGAAGAAAGTGATTCCGGAGTGGTTTGGAAGTGTTGCAAAATATATCTATGTTCCAATTGCAGCAATTGTGTTTGTTCTTGGAATTGTTTATGGCGGCATCGGTTGATTTGTCAAATTATGTCATCTTTGGGGTGGTACAGATTCTGATTTTTTCATGTCAGAATCTGTACCACTTTTTGCATGCGTGAATATTTACCGCAGTTATGAGGCGTGATATAATAATTATTTAGGTAATTTTATTGTATATATTTAATATAGAGACAGGAGTAGAAAGATGGCCAATATAGATATTTGTCCGGTAAATAAAAAATGCGGCGGCTGCCGTTATCAGGGAGTGCCATATGAAGAGCAGTTAAAGAAAAAAGAAAAATGGGTTGGAAAGCTGATGGGTAAATTCTGTAAGGTTTATCCAATTGCAGGCATGGAAGATCCGTATCATTATCGAAATAAAGTCCATGCGGTGTTTGATCGTGACAAAAAAGGGAATATTATTTCCGGTGTTTATCAGGAAGGAACCCATCGTGTCGTTCCGGTGGAGAGTTGTATGATTGAAGACCAGCTTGCGGATCAGATTATTGGTACGATTCGTAAGCTTGCAAAATCTTTTAAGATTAAAACATATGATGAGGATACGGGATATGGTCTGCTGCGTCATGTTCTTGTAAAACGTGGATTTGCAACAGGTCAGGTAATGGTTGTTCTGGTTACAGGTTCTCCGGTATTCCCGTCCCGCAACAATTTTGTGAAAGCATTGTTGAAAGAACATCCGGAAATTACAACGATTGTGCATAACATTAATGATAAGCGCACAAGTATGGTTCTCGGCGAACGTGAAAAAACCATGTATGGCAAAGGCTACATTGAAGATGTTTTATGTGGCAAAAAATTCCGTATTTCGGCAAAGTCTTTCTACCAGATTAATCCGGTTCAGACAGAAATTTTATATAACAAAGCTATAGAAGCGGCTGGATTTACAGGTAATGAATATGTGATTGATGCCTATTGCGGCATTGGAACCATTGGCATGGTTGCCAGTGATTATGTAGATTCGGTGATTGGCGTTGAATTGAATAAAGATGCAGTACGAGATGCCGTTGGCAATGCCAAGGGTAATCAGATTAAAAATATCCGATTTGTCTGTGATGATGCGGGCAAATTTATGGTCAAAATGGCGGCGGCTGCAGAACGTGATAAATCCGTTCGTCTTCCGGATGTGGTTTTAATGGATCCGCCAAGAAGCGGAAGTGATGAAGCATTTTTGAGTTCCATGGTTAAGATGGGACCGGAAAAAGTCGTTTACATCTCCTGTAATCCAGAAACTCTCGAACGTGATGTACGCTGGCTCGACAAACATGGATACAAAGCCAAAGGCGTATGGCCGGTCGACATGTTCCCATTTACAGAGCATTGCGAGGCCATTACGCTCTTAGTGAAGACGAACGGAGTGAAGTCTGAACTTAGGAAGTAAGGCCGTTCCGGCGAGCAGCAGCGAGAGCGGAACATCTTGTAGATCTGGTAAAAACTTTGAATAGATCAAATTGCTTTTTTTTTGTACAATCGAAAAATGTCGTTGAATTTCGAAACTAAATCGAGTATTCTGAAATGTGATGGAAATAATTTACAGATCTTAAGATAGGAAAATAGAATGAGTAAGTTTGATGAATATTTAAAAATAGCAAAAGAAAAGATAAAAGCTGCGGCTGACCGCAGAACAAATGCATCGAATCGTAAGAAGACTCCAATAAAAACAGCAGAAACGCAAAAGGGAAAAAGAAGAAATACTAAAAAAAATCAGTCGGGGGTTCCTAAGAAAGGTTCTGCGACGAAGAAAAAACCAATGTCCAGAAAAGATGCCATCTTACGTACAATTAAAAGAGACTTTTCGGTGGTAAGCTTTAAAAAATATACGCATATTTTTGCATTTCCGTTGGTATTTGTTTATTTTGAGCTGATGCTCCGTATATGTTCGGGGACATCTTTATTTGCCCATTTGATTTATCCGGTATTGTTCGGTATCGCAACAGGATTTTTTGTATCTTTTGTTACGATTTTATTTAAAAGAGATATAAACCGAAAGATCAGTATTGGCATTTTATTTGTGACGGCATTTATATTTACAGCGGAATGTCTGATCAAACGCAGTTTCCAGTGGTATATGCCGATTGCCGGTATCCTGGGTGGTGCCGGTGACGTTGCCGGTGATTATATTGGGGAAGCATTTAAAGCTGTTTTTTCCGGAATTCCAGCCATTGTTTTGTTTTTTATGCCAGCCGTTTTATATGTGCTTTTAGGAAGACAATATGTACCGGCCAAACGTTTTAAACCGGTGAAAGCTTTGCGTTTTCTTGGATATTCAGCCGGTGTAATGGTGATTGCGATTCTTCTTTCCAATATTGGAAGTTCTGCTGCAAAATACAAAAATCAGTATAAATTTGATACAGCAACAGAATATTTTGGCCTTTTGACAAGTTTACGTTTGGAAACAAAGTATTCGCTTCTTGGCAACGCATCTGCCAATAGTTTTGTCGTAGAGAAGCCGGAAGAAACAGAAGCTGAAACGGAAGAAGAAGTTGTCGAATATGGTTATAATGAGATGGACTTGGATTTTGAACAGTCCAGTGTAAAGAAATCGACGTTCAAAGATTTAAATTCTTATGTTCAATCTTTAACACCAAGTAAACAGAATAAATATACAGGAATTTTTGAAGGAAAAAACCTTATTTTGATATGTGCAGAAGCATTTTCACATACGGTCATCCATAAAGAATTGACTCCAACGTTGTATCGTATGGCGCATAATGGTTTCAATTTTTCGGAATTTTATCAGCCAACATGGGGTGGAAGTACATCGACCGGAGAATATTCTTTCCTGATGGGAATTGCTCCATTAGAAGAAGGCTTATCCATGAAATCAACGATTGATAAGAATCTGTATTTTACTATGGGTAACCAGATGCAGCGTCTGAACTATACAACCTATGCTTATCATAACGGAAGTTATGATTTCTATTCCAGAGAACTGACCCATGAAAATTTTGGCTATGATAAATATCTTGGTATGGGCAACGGCATGGAAGAAATAACAGACTGGAACGCAGATGATACAGTGATGTTTGATAAAACGATGGATGTTTATATGAAGCAGCAGCCATTCAGTATTTATTACATGACTCTCAGCGGACATTGTATTTATCAGGAAGACAGTCCATATACAGAAAAATACCTGGATCGAGTGAAGAGCGTTCTGGGAGACCAGTATGATGATACGACATTATATTATTTCTGTTATCAGATGGAACTTGAAGAAGCTTTGAAATTGATGATTGAGAAGCTTGAAGCAGCCGGCATTGCAGATGATACGGTGATTTGTATGACATCGGATCATTATCCATATGGTCTTGAAGATACAGCTACATTTGGAAATGATAAAAACTATGTGGCGGATCTGTATGGTTTTGAACCGGAAACATTCTGGGAACTGGATCGCAATTCATGGATTATCTGGTCCGGTTGTCTTGAAAATGAATATAAAGATATGGTTTGTGAAATTTCTGAGCCAACCTATAGTTTGGATATTGTACCGACGCTTTCGAATCTCTTTGGATTGGAATATGATTCCCGTCTTCTGGTTGGTCGCGACGTGTTTTCTGATGAAGAAGCTATTGTTCTCTGGAATGATTTTAACTGGGTGACCGAACGTGGAAAATATTCCGCAGCCAGTGATACATTTTATCCAAATGAAGGCTTTGAAGAAGATGCAGCTTATGTAGAACGTATCAATCAGGTTGTTGCTAATAAAATTGCATTTTCCAATAGTGTCATAACGAATGATTATTATGCGGCATTGTTTGGAAAAGATAACGATTAAATATAAAAAAACCAAAATCCAGTTTGGATTTTGGTTTTTTGTATTTAAACATTATCTTTTTTGAAACGTAAGAACCAGTCAAGTGCGTATTCATCTTCGTTACAGGAAGCCATGCCGGATGCAGCTGCTTCACAGGTTACAGGTGTTGGGATGATGACATCTTTGCCTGGTGTCCAGTTAGCCGGTGTGGAGCAATGCACACTGTCTGCTTTTTGAAGTGCAAGGATCGTACGTTTGATTTCTTCAAAGTTACGTCCGGTTGTTAATGGATAATAAATAATAGAGCGGATAATGGAATCCGGATCGATAATAAATACAGCACGCACAGCCTGGGTACTTGAAACATTTGGTTGGAGCATACCATATTTAGTGGAAACTTTCATATTCAAGTCGGCGATCACCGGAAAATCAATTTTTACATTTTTCATACCATTCCATTCAAGTTCTTCAATTTTGCGAATCCATGCGATGTGGGAATATAAAGAATCCACGGAAAGTCCGAGGAGTTCTGTGTTTAAAGATTTAAATTCATCTTTCATGGAAGCAAGTGTCATAAATTCGGTTGTACAAACGGGTGTAAAATCGGATGGATGTGAGAAGAAGAGAACCCATTTGCCTTTATAATCCTCTGGAAAGTGAACGGTACCGTTCGTTGTCAATGCCTGAAAAGATGGTGCTTCATCACCAATCAATGGTAAACGATTTGGTGTATATTCTGCATTCATAGTTTGAATCCTCCTTAAGTAATGATAATTTTATTTTAAATCAAAAGAAGTGAGAAAGCAATGGAAAGAGAATGGTATTTTATGAAGAAAATTTATGGAATGTTGTATTTATAATGACACTTATGTGCAAAAGTGCTAAGATGAAAATGATAATAAATGATAAGGGAAGAGATTCAATGGGAATGACAAAGGAAAAAAGTTATGAAATAGATATGTGTAATGGGCCAATTTTGAAAAAAATGTTACTGTTTGCATTGCCGCTGGTATGTTCAAGTATATTACAGCTATTATTTAATGCAGCGGACATTGTTGTGGTTGGCCGATTTGCTGGCGATAATTCCCTGGCAGCGGTCGGTTCAAATACATCATTGATTAATCTTCTGACCAATGTTTTTATTGGACTATCTGTGGGTGCGAATGTTCTGGTTGGACGTTTTTACGGAGCGAGGGAGGACAAAGATCTAAGTGAAACGGTGCATACGTCCATGCTGATCAGTATCATTAGCGGCGCTGTTTTAACTGTGGTTGGAGTTGTCTTTGCAGAAAGGCTGTTGATTTTGATGCAGGCACCGGAAGAAGTTCTGGGACTGGCGGCCATTTATTTGCGTATTTATTTTATAGGTATGCCGGCAACCATGATTTATAACTTTGGCAGTGCTATTTTACGTGCTGTTGGAGATACGAAAAGACCGTTGTATTATCTGACGGCCGCTGGTATCATCAATGTTGTTTTAAATTTGATTTTTGTCATTGTATTTAAAATGGATGTGGCCGGTGTTGGTTTGGCGACAGTTATTTCGCAATGTATATCTGCAGCGCTTGTGTTTCGCTGTATGATGAGAGAACAGGGAAGTATCCGGCTGATTCCAAATCAATTGCGCATTTATAAAGATAAACTTATAAAAATCATGCAGATTGGTCTTCCGGCGGGATTTCAGGGAACGGTTTTTTCACTGTCCAATGTATTGATTCAGTCATCGATCAATTCTTTCGGAGCTGTTGTGGTTGCCGGGAATTCTGCAGCAGGAAATATCGAAGGCTTTGTTTACGTGGCGATGAATGCGTTTCATCAGGCAACGATTTCTTTTACAAGTCAGAATATGGGAGCCGGCAAGTATGACCGTATCGGAAAGATTTTGTTTCGAGGTCTTGCCTGTGCGGCAATTATTGGCTTTTTAATGGGAAATGGCTGTGTGATCTTTGGAGATACACTGATAGGAATTTATTCGTCGAGTTCGGAGGTCATTGCGGCTGGAGTTTTGAGATTAAAATATATTGCCACATTGTATGCAATTTGTGGTATGATGGATGTAATGGTAGGAAGTCTTCGAGGTATGGGTTATTCGGTAATGCCGATGATCGTATCCATGATCGGAGCATGTGGATTGCGAATTTTATGGCTGGCAACGATTTTTCAGATACCAGCTTATCATAATATCCAGTCGGTCTATGTATCGTATCCGGTGTCGTGGACACTGACATTTTTAACCCATGTGGTCTGTTACATATGGGCGAGAAAACAGATTGAAAGACAGAGAAAGTCTGTGGTTTAGAGTAGGAGGGGAAAAGGACAATGAAAGTTGCAGTTATGACAGACAGCAACAGCGGCATTTTTAAACGTGATGGCGAGGCGATGGGTGTTTTTGTTGTTCCTATGCCTGTTGTGATTGATGATAAAACATATTATGAAGGTGTGAATCTTACACTTGATGAATTCTTTGGACATTTGGTTAGAGGTGCTCATGTGACATCTTCCCAGCCGGCACCGGGAACGCTTATTGAGATGTGGGAAGATTTACTTAAAGATGGTTATGATGAAATCGTATATATCCCAATGTCCAGTGGATTGAGCAGTTCCTGTGCGACTGCGCTGATGTTAGCAGAAGATTTTGAAGGCAAAGTTCAGGTGGTCGATAATCACCGTATATCTGTGCCTCAGTATGGTTCCGTTCTGGATGCATTAAAACTGGCCGGAGAAGGCAAGAATGCATGTGAAATTAAAGAAGCACTGGAAGCTTCGGCATTGGATTGCAGTATCTATATATATGTAGATACACTCGAATTTTTAAAACGTGGTGGACGTGTGACACCAACAGCGGCAGCGTTGGGAAGTGTTTTAAATATTAAACCGGTTTTGACAATTCAGGGGGATAAACTGGATGCTTTTGCAAAAGTGCGTGGAACCAAAAAAGGCCGTGCGAAGATCATTGAATCGATTCGCAAAGATCTGACCGTACGTTTTGCAGATGTTGCGTCAGAGAATATTCGAATTGCAACAGCAGGAACTTTCCGAAGTTCAGAAGAAGCTGAGGTCTGGCGCAAGGAAGTGGAAGACTGTTTTCCGGGGTTAGATGTGGTTTATTTTGATCTTGGATGCAGTGTGGGCACTCATGTTGGTCCTGGGGCGTTTGCTGCGGGAATCTATCGTGCATTATAATGAAATTCTGGAATTGAATGGGGTGGACGATGAAAAGACAGGTGGATATGTCGGAGATTTCCGATGGAAGATTCTATGACAACAATGACATGGTAAAGGCAGGATGCAGTGGCTGTGGCGGCTGCTGTAAGGGTATGGGACAGAGCATCGTTTTGGATCCTCTGGATATTCATCGGATGACAAGCGGCCTGAATCAGACATTTGAGATGCTTTTGCAGGATAAGATTGAATTGGGCGTGGTGGATGGATTGATTCTGCCTGATTTGAAGATGAACGGGGAAGACGAACGCTGTGGATTTTTGAATTCCGAAAATCGCTGTGAGATTCATGGATTTCGGCCGGGGATCTGTCGGCTGTTTCCTCTGGGAAGATTTTATGAGAATGGTGATTTTAAATATTTTGTTCAGATTCACGAGTGTAAGAAGAGTCCTCAGGTGAAGGTGAAAATTAAAAAATGGCTGGAAGAACCGGAACTTTCAAAGCAGGAATCCTTTGTTTGTCGATGGCATTATTTTCTGACTGATGTACAAAATATGCTGGATCAGCGAGAGGATGACGCATTGCGAAAAAAAGTCAGTATGTATCTGTTACAGTGCTTTTATCTGGAACCATTTTCTAAAGATGAAGATATTTACGGAGCACTTGAACAACGGATATCAAGTGTTGAAAAGGTCATTAAACAATTATAAAAAACAGGCAGGTTTGTTTTCGAACGTATATTCGGGATGGGACTTGTCTTTTTATATTCAGATTGTTATAATTGTCCTAGACAGTTGGGCATACGGTTAGGGGGTAAAGGGATGAAACGAATTGGAATATGCGGTACAGGAACGATGGGAGCAACGATGGCTCAGATTTTTGCAGAGAAGGGCTATGAAACCGTTTTGTGGGGACGTACGGAGAATTCTCTGGAGCGCGGCCGACATATTATGACGATTGGTGAATCGGAGTGTTTACGATTAACGACGGATTTGGAAGCACTGTGTGATTGCGATATAATCATTGAATCTATTGCGGAACATCTGGAAACCAAACAGGATTTTTTTGAAAGATTATCTCAGCTGGTTCGTCCGGATACGATTTTGGCAACGAATACATCGGGATTATCCATGAACAGGATATGCGAACGTGTTCAGGGACGTGAACGTTTCCTTGGCATGCATTGGTTTAATCCATCCAACATGATTCCGCTCATTGAGATTATCTGTAACGATGAAACGGATTCGAAATACGCGGATGCAGTTTATATGCTTGCCAAAGCCATTGGAAAGAAACCGGTTATATGTCGAAAAGATGTGCCTGGATTTATTGCCAACCGTATTCAGTTTGCGATTTTAAGAGAGTGCATGTCTATTGTGGAGAATGAGGTAGCATCGATTGCCGATGTGGATGCGGTTATGAAATATGGATTGGGTTTCCGCTACGCAGCTTATGGTCCTTTTGAAGTGGCTGATTTTGGTGGTTTGGATACGTTTTATCATATTTCGGAATATTTGAATGCTGATTTATGCGATTCAAAGAAACCGATGGAATTGATTGAAGATTTATACGAAGCCGGACATTATGGGGTAAAAACCGGACAGGGCTTCTATGATTATAGCGGTGAGCGTGCCGATGAGGCTGTGCGGGTACGTAATCAGAAATATGCAGACGTGAAAAAATGCATAGACCAGTGGGAATAATTAAGTATAAAAACAAAAAGAATGTAAAGAGAATGATGGAGGAAACATCTATGATATGGATTAAAAATGGACGTTTAGTCGATCCTAAGAGTCAGACAGATCAGTTTTGCGATATTTGCATTGAAAGAGACCGTATCGCAGGAATTATGCCTGCAGGAAGTGCGGAAGAAAAACGTGAAGCTGAGGATACAGTGATTGATGCATCAGGTATGGTTGTGGCACCGGGAATGATTGACGTGCATGTACATTTTCGCGAACCGGGTTTTACGTATAAAGAAGATATTGATACAGGTGCAGCAGCAGCTGCTGCCGGCGGGTATACAACGGTGATCTGCATGGCGAATACAAAACCGATCGTTGATAATGAAGAAACGATGATGTATCTCAGAGAACGTGCACAGAATCAGCCGATTCATGTTCTGAATACGGCAGCGATCACCAAAGGTTTTGGCGGTAAAGAGCTGACGGACATGATAGGATTAAAAGGATTGGGTGCTGTTGGATTTACCGATGACGGTGTGCCGATCGCTGATACATCTGTTGTTATGGAAGCGATGAAGATGGCAAAAGCATTGGATGTGCCACTGAGTTTTCATGAAGAGGATCCGGCACTTATTGGAAGTTTTGGTGTCAATCAGGGTCTTGTATCGATGGCTGTTGGTGTAGAAGGTGCACCGGCTGTGGCAGAAGATGTTCTTGTGGCCAGAGATTGTGCATTGGCGTTAAGTACAGGTGCAGAGATTGATATTCAGCATATCAGCAGCGCGACATCTGTGAACATTGTACGTGCTTTTAAGGCACTTGGAAAGAATATTCATGCAGAAGCCACACCACAGCATTTTGCTTTGACAGAAGCTGCAGTTCTTGAAAAAGGAACCCTTGCCCGTGTGAATCCGCCATTGCGTACAGAAGCAGATCGTCTGGCCATTATTGAAGGCTTGAAAGATAACACCATTGATTATATTGCAACGGATCATGCGCCGCACAGTAAAGAAGAAAAAGAAAAGGACATGAAGTCTGCACCGAGTGGTATGATCGGACTTGAGACAGCGCTTGCTTTAGGTCTTACACATCTTGTGGCACCGGGACATTTAGGTTTATCACATTTTCTTGAAAAACTGACGGTGAATCCGGCGGAACTTTATCATTTGGATGCCGGTTATGTGGCAGTTGGCGGGATTGCTGATCTCGTGATTTTTGATGCGAATGAAACATGGACAGTTACAGAGAATTTTAAATCGAAAGCATCGAACTCACCTTTTATCGGGGATACATTGACCGGTAAGGTGAAATATACGATCTGTTCCGGTAAGATTGTATACAGTGACGGAGAATAATGGATGGCTGCGATCATAACGGTTTTTATTCAGGGTTTACTCAGCTTTTTTTCACCATGTATTTTACCTTTAGTTCCGTTGTATTTTAGTTATCTGGCCGGAGGAATGTATCAGGTGGATGAAGATGGCAAGATGACTTATCCACGTAAAAAGGTCATGCTTCATACGATATGCTTTATTTTAGGAATCGGTTTTGCATTTGTTCTGCTTGGACTTGGAATGACGGTTATCGGACATTTCTTTGGAAGTAATAAAGTATGGTTTACGCGTATCGGCGGACTGATTATGATTTTCTTTGGATTGTATCAGCTTGGATTTTTTGGTAAATCTATGTCTCTGGAGCAGACAAAACGTCTGACATTTAACATGAATGGTAAGACTTTGGGTCCGATGATGGCATTGGTTCTTGGTTTTACATTCAGCTTTGCCTGGACACCTTGTGTGGGACCAGTGCTTACGAGTGTGCTCTTGATGGCCTCATCTGCCTCTTCTGCATGGACAGGATTTGCTTTGCTTGGTGTCTATTTGGCTGGTTTTGTACTGCCATTTCTGGCAGTGGGACTTTTTGCAGGCGAGGTGCTGGCTTTTTTTCAGAAACGTCGAAATGTGATTCAGTATACCGTAAAAATTGGCGGCGTGCTGTTGATTTTGATGGGGATTATGACGATTACAGGCTGGATGAACGGGCTGACAAGTTATCTTTCATCATTTGGCGGCATAGAATCTGGCGATGAACATGTTGTCGTGGAAACAGAGGTTGTGGCTGAAGAAACATCCAAAGAGGATGAACGCGGCACAATCCCGGCGCCGGATTTTACGCTGGTTGATCAATACGGAGATACACATACATTGTCTGATTATAAAGGAAAGACAGTATTTCTTAATTTCTGGGCAACATGGTGTGGTCCGTGTCGGGCAGAGATGCCATATATTCAGAAGATCTATGAGGATTATGGTGAGAATACAGGGGATGTGATCATTCTGGGGATTGCCAATCCAAAATCAGACAATTATCCAAACAATGCGGATGTAACACAGGATGAAATAGAAAGCTTTTTATCTGAAAATGGTTATACCTATCCTGTTGTGATGGATTTAGACAGCAGTATGTTTTACACCTATGGTATTTCAGCCTATCCAACAACTTTTATGATTGATATCCATGGAAATGTTTATGGATATGTGCCGGGAAGTCTGACGGAAGATATGATTCGAAATATTATAGAACAGACAAAGGAGAGTGTTAAGTAAATTGACACTCTCCTTTTTGAGTGGTAAAATCTACAATGTATATTTATAATCAGGGGCATTTTTGCCTGTGAGGAGGAAAACTTTATGAAAAATTTTGTTATTACAATCAGTAGAGAGTATGGTTCCGGTGGACGTTTGATCGGTGAAGCTCTGGCAAAACGTCTTGGAATTGACTTTTATGATAAGGAAATTATCAATCTTTTGATGGAAGAAAGCGGATTTACCCGTGAAACAATTGAAGAGTGGCGTGAAAAGAAAACATCCAGTTTTCTTTATAATCTTTATATGTCCACTCAGGAACGTCCTTTGGCGGATCAGATTTATCTTGCAAAGACAAAAGTTGTGAATGAGCTTGCAGATAAAGGTTCCTGTGTTATCGTTGGTAACTGTGGTGATTACATTTTAAGAGATCGTGATAATGTTCTTAGTTTCTTTATTTATGCACCGATGGATGAACGTTTGGAGCGCGTGCGCACAGTTTACGGCGAAAATCCGGAAAACAGCCAGGTGTTTGTAAAGAAAATTGATAAACAGAGAAGTGATTATTATAATCATTTTACAATGAATCGTTTTGGCGATTATAAGAATTTTGATGCTTGTTTGAATACAACTGTCGGTTTGGAATTGACAACAGATATCATTGAAGCAATGGTGCGCGGTACATTTGGAGGAACAGAAGATGAGTCAGGAAGCAATACAGGAAAATAAGATGGGGACCATGCCGGTTAACCGGTTATTGATCACCATGTCTATTCCCATGATTATTTCGATGCTTGTTCAGGCATTTTATAATGTTGTGGACAGTATTTTTGTTGCACAGATCAGTGAAAATGCATTAACAGCCGTTTCCATGGCCTTTCCGATCCAGAACCTGATGATCGCGGTAGCGACAGGTACGGGTGTTGGTGTGAATGCCCTTTTATCTAAGAGTCTGGGTGAAAAGAATCAGGATATGGCGGACAAGACAGCGAATAACAGTGTGTTCTTAGCTGTTATGAGTTATCTTGCCTTTCTTATTTTTGGTTTTGTTGGAACAGAAACATTTTTTAGATTACAGACAGATATTCCCGAGATTATTCAGTACGGAAAAGATTATCTGTTTATTGTTGCCGTTCTGTCTTTTGGTATTTTTGGACAGATTGCCTTTGACCGTATGCTTCAGGCGACAGGAAGAACTTTTTATACCATGTTTACACAGGGGATTGGTGCTGTGATTAATATTATCTTAGATCCGATCCTTATTTTTGGTATGTTTGGTTTGCCTCGCCTGGAAGTTGTCGGTGCAGCTCTTGCGACGGTTATTGGTCAGATCATTGCCATGATCGTCAGTATTGTATTTAATGTTCTGAAAAATGAAGATATTCATTTGAATGTGAAAGAGATTATACACCCGAATGTGAATGTCATCGGACATATTTATTCCGTAGGTATTCCATCGATTATTATGGCAAGCATTTCGTCTGTCATGACCTTCTGCATGAATAAAATTTTAATCGCATTTACACCAACAGCGACCGCTGTTTTTGGCGTTTATTTTAAACTTCAGAGTTTTGTTTTCATGCCTGTGTTCGGTATGAATAATGGTCTTGTACCGATTATTGCGTATAACTACGGTGCAAGAAAGCGTGAACGTATTGTAAAGGCAATGAAGCTTGGTCTTTTCTATGCATTTTGTATGCTGCTTATAGGCTTTGCATTATTCCAGATGATTCCGGAAACATTGCTTAGTTTCTTTAATGCCTCTGAAGAGATGCTGGCAATCGGTGTTCCGGCATTAAAGACGATCAGTTTCAGTTATTTCCTGGCACCGATCAGTATTATTACGATTACGGTATTGCAGGCGCTTGGACACGGTATTTACAGTATGTTTATTTCTGTAGGACGTCAGCTTGTGGTGTTGATTCCGGTTGCATTTATTATCGCAACTTTTATCGGAGAATTATCCTTGATCTGGTGGGCATTCCCGCTGGCAGAGCTTATGTCGGTATCTTTAGGATTTATATTTATCCGCAAAGTATTTAAGTCTCTGAACTTTTAGAGAAAATCAGATGAATTTAGAATAGGACGGCTAAAAGAAAATGAATTGGAAAAAATGGTATCGGGAGTGCAGTCTTTGTCCGAGAGAATGCGGCGTGAATCGTCTTAATGGACGAAAAGGCTTTTGTGGACAGACAGCGAGTTTGAAAGTAGCAAGAGCGGCCCTGCATATGTGGGAAGAACCGTGTATTTCCGGAACAAATGGTTCGGGAACGGTCTTTTTTTCGGGCTGTCATCTGGGATGTGTGTTCTGTCAGAATGGGCAGATTTCGAGAGGAAGTAACGGAAAAGAAATTTCGATTATTCGTCTGGCACAGATCTTCATGGAACTTCAGGAAAAGGGTGCACATAATATCAATCTTGTGACACCGACCCATTTTGTACCTCAGATCATTGAAGCGTTACGAATCAGTCGGAAGATGGGTCTCCATCTTCCGATTGTTTATAATACGGGTGGTTTTGAAAAGCTTGATACATTACAGATGCTGGACGGATGGGTGGATGTTTATCTGACAGACTTTAAGTTTATGGATCTGCATCTGGCCAGACGTTATGCTAATGAAGAAGGATACTCTTTTTATGCGGCAAAAGCATTGGAAGAAATGTACCGTCAGACAGGAGAACCGGTATTTGACGAAGATGGTATGATGACAAAAGGCATTATCGTGCGTCACATGGTACTGCCCGGACAGGCCATGGATTCCAGACGGATTATTGACTATATTTATGATACATATGGCGATAAAGTCTTTTTGAGTTTGATGAATCAGTATACCCCTTCCGGAAATCTGGAAAAATATCCGGAGCTGAAGGTGAAGGTAAAGACAAAAGTGTATGAACGTCTGATTGATTATACGCTTCGAAAAGGTGTGGAGAATGCCTTTATTCAGGAAGGTCAGACAGCAAAAGAGAGTTTTATACCGGATTTTGACGGTGAAGGGGTTTAGGAGGATGCGATGATTGAGTTTATAACACAGATCGATCATGAAATTTTAATCTTTATTCAGGAAAATCTGCGCTTCGACTGGTTGACAGAACCTACGGTTTTTGTCAGCCATCTGGGTGATCACGGGAAGATATGGATTATCCTGTGTTTGATTTTATTATTGTTTAAACGTACGCGAAAGGCCGGTTTTTGCGGACTTATAGCTTTGCTCATCAACCTGCTGATTACAAATGTGACATTGAAGCCGATGATTGGACGTGTTCGCCCGTATGAGCAGTTTAATGATCTTTTGCTGCTGCTTGAAAAACAGAAAGACTTTTCATTTCCGTCGGGACACACGAGCAGTTCTTTTGCGGCGGCATGGGCGATTTTTCAAATGGACAGAGATGGTGTTAAACGAAAGATTCTCGGTATGGCGGTCATGTTTTTAGCAATATGGATCGCGTGGTCCAGACTTTATGTGGCAGTTCATTTTCCGACAGATGTTTTGGCGGGCGCATTGATCGGCATTTTTTCTGCATGGGCGGCCGGAAAAATAATCCAGGCAGTGCTGTCTCAATGGAGTGAAAGAAAAATCAGAGGGTAAAACATGGATGAAAAATTAAAAGCACTGAAAGCAGCGTTCCCCGGAACCATACCGGTGATGACGGGATTTTTATTTCTTGGCATGGCATTCGGCATTATGCTTGAAGCTAAAGGCTATGGATTTTTCTGGTGTCTGCTCATGAGCGGCTGTATTTATGCGGTTATTGGTCTTTTGGTTGTCTATTGTTTAAAGGACACAGAGGTTTTCACGGGAAGCCATGGGATCCCGGAGATCATTGCAACAGTATTTATTGTAGTTGTACACCGTATAAAGAAAAATGTTTTATTAAGTATAGCCGGGGGTACGCTTCTTTACATGGCACTGGTACAGTATATTTTTATTTGAACAAATTATAACTTTACTCTTTTAATGTGATAAAAAGTGTGGTAAGATGAATAAAATGTCAGGGGAGACAACTATGAAAGAGATTATTATCGATGATTTAAATGAACAATCACCATATGAAAGTCATTATAAACGTCAGGCAAATTATTATGAGACCGATCAGATGGGAATCATCCATCATTCGAATTATGTGCGCTGGTTTGAAGAAGCGCGAATGAACTTTATGGAAGAAATCGGATTTCCGTATGCAAAGGTTGAAGAACTTGGAATTATTGTTCCGGTGCTTGGTGTAAACTGTCAGTTCCGTACGATGGTGAAGTTCGGTGATACAGTAGATATTTATACAAAGATTACAAAGTTTACCGGATTGAAGATGAACATTGAATATCGTGTTGTGGATCATGCGACGGGCATGATTCGTTGTACAGGTGAAAGTTCCCATGCATTTTTAGATAAAGAATACAAGCCAATTCGTATGAAACGGGATTATCCGGATTTATATGAGATGTTTATGAATTATGTGGCTGTGGAATAGGAGGATAAGCATATGAAATTATACGAAAACGGAGTTTATCTTTTAAACGGTATGGAAATCGTTGAAGATACCGCGGACGTTAAACAGATTCTTGCGGCAAAGACCGGAAAAGATGTGACAAAAGAAGAGGCAGCAAAGAATACAATTGCCTATGGCATATTGGAAAATCACAATACTTCCGGCAATATGAACAAACTTAAAATTAAATTTGATAAATTGACATCCCATGATATTACATTTGTAGGGATCATTCAGACAGCACGAGCATCAGGACTTGAAAAATTCCCGGTACCTTATGTATTGACAAACTGTCATAACAGTCTTTGTGCAGTAGGCGGAACAATCAATGAAGATGATCATATGTTTGGACTTTCCTGCGCAAAGAAATACGGCGGTGTGTATGTACCACCTCATCAGGCGGTTATCCATCAGTTCGCACGTGAAATGCTGGCTGGCGGCGGCCGCATGATCCTGGGTTCTGACAGCCATACCCGTTATGGTGCCCTTGGTACAATGGCTATGGGTGAAGGTGGACCGGAGCTCGTAAAACAGCTTTTAAATCAGACGTATGATATTAATATGCCGGGTGTGATTGGTGTTTATTTAAAAGGTAAACCGATTCTTGGGGTTGGTCCTCAGGACGTTGCGCTTGCCATTATCGGTGCCGTATTTAACAATGGTTATGTTAAAAATAAAGTGATGGAATTTGTTGGACCGGGTGTAGAAAACTTAAGTGCTGATTTCCGTATTGGTGTGGATGTTATGACGACAGAAACAACATGTCTTTCTTCGATTTGGAAGACAGATCAGGAAATTAAAGATTTTTATACAATCCATGGTCGTCCGGATGATTATAAAGAACTTGTTCCGGGTGCGGTTGCTTACTATGATGGCATGATTGAGATTGATCTGAGTGAAATCCGTCCGATGATCGCTATGCCATTCCATCCAAGCAATACATATACCATTGATGAATTGAATGCAAATCTCATGGATATTTTGGATGATTGTGAAAAACGTGCCCTTGTCAGTCTTGACGGACAGGTAGATTTTACATTAAAAGATAAAGTGCGTAACGGCAAGCTTTATGTTGAACAGGGTATCATTGCAGGTTGTGCCGGCGGCGGTTTTGAAAATATCTGTGATGCGGCAGATATTCTTAAGGGTGCAAGCATCGGTTCCGACGAATTTACCTTGAGTGTATATCCTGCAAGTACACCAATTTATATGGAACTTGTGAAGAATGGTGCGGTTGCAAATCTCATGGCAACCGGTGCGATTGTTAAGACAGCATTCTGTGGTCCATGCTTTGGTGCTGGTGATACACCTGCCAATAATGCCTTTAGTATCCGTCATTCGACACGTAACTTCCCGAACCGTGAAGGTTCCAAAATCCAGAATGGACAGATTTCTTCTGTGGCTCTCATGGATGCACGTTCTATCGCGGCAACAGCATTGAATAAAGGTTATCTGACAGCGGCAACAGATGTTGATGCCAACTATACAAAACCAAAATATTTCTTTGATTCCACGATTTATAAGAACCGTGTATTCGACAGCCAGGGTGTGGCAGATCCAAATGCAGAAATTAAACTTGGTCCAAACATTAAAGACTGGCCAGCCATGTCTGCACTTCCTCAGAATATGCTTCTTAAAGTTGTATCTGAGATTCATGACCCTGTAACAACAACGGATGAATTGATTCCATCCGGTGAAACATCTTCTTTCCGCTCCAATCCATTGGGTCTTGCTGAATTTACATTATCCAGAAAAGATCCGGCTTATGTTGGACGTGCAAAAGAAGTTCAGTTAGCACAGAAAGCCATTGAAGCAGGAACATGTCCACTGGAAGCTTTACCTGAAATGAAACCGGTGATGGCAGTGGTTCATACTCAGTTCCCAGAAGCAGGTGAAGGCAACCTTGGTGTCGGAAGTACAATCTTTGCTGTAAAACCAGGCGATGGTTCGGCGCGTGAGCAGGCGGCTTCCTGTCAGAAGGTTCTTGGAGGCTGGGCAAATATTGCCAATGAATATGCAACAAAACGTTATCGTTCAAACTTGATCAACTGGGGTATGCTGCCATTTATCATTCCGGATGGTGAACTTCCATTTGCAAATGGTGATTACATTTTCCTTCCGGATATCCGCAAAGCTGTTGAAGAAAAGGCGGATGAAATTGTTGCTTACAAAGTGGGCGAAACAATGGAAGCATTCACCATGACATTGGGTGAACTTACAGATGAAGAGAGAGAAATCATTCTTAAAGGATGTTTGATCAATTATAATCGCGTATCATAAGAATCATATATAATGAAGATAATAAAAGAGATATTCTTAGTCGTTTATACGAAAGAGAGTATCTCTTTTTCTTTACAGAAAATAAATATTATGATAAAATAATAATAATAATTACTGATATTGATGCTTGAATGATAAAGATGTATTGAATAAAATGAAGAAGATTTGAGGAGGCGAAGATATGACAGCGTTATGGGGGTTGCTAATTCCGTTTATTGGTACATCGGCTGGTGCAGCCTGTGTGTTTTTACTTAAAGATGAATTAAAACCAGGAGTTCAAAAATTATTGCTGGGATTTGCATCGGGTGTTATGGTGGCAGCATCCGTTTGGTCTTTACTTATTCCGGCTATGAATATGTCAGAACCAATGGGGAAATGGGCTTTTATTCCAGCAGCTGTTGGTCTTCTTTTAGGGATGGCCTTTTTGCTTGTCTTGGATAAAACAATCCCCCATTTGCATTTGGGCAGTGATACACCGGAGGGCCCAAAGAAGAAACTCGACCGTTCGACCATGCTCTTATTAGCAGTGACCCTTCATAATATTCCGGAAGGGATGGCGGTCGGTGTTGTATTTGCCGGCGTGATTTCAGGAAGCAGTGAGATGACGATTGCCGGAGCGATTGCGTTAGCTGTAGGTATTGCTATTCAGAACTTTCCGGAAGGTGCTGTAATTTCACTTCCATTAAAAAGTGAAACCGGAATGAAATCGGGAAAAGCATTTATTTATGGGGTATTATCCGGTATTGTAGAGCCGGTGGCAGCTCTTGCGACTGTTTTAATTTCGAATTTAATTACACCAATCTTACCTTATGTTCTTGCATTTGCAGCGGGGTCAATGCTCTATGTGGTTGTTGAAGAGTTGATTCCTGAAGCAAGTGAAGGAGATCACAGCAATATTGGAACCATCGCATTTGCTATAGGATTTGTGCTGATGATGGTTTTAGATGTGGCATTGGGATAAAATGGAAATATTAGACAATCATGGAATTCTTTTGATTCAAATTTATCGCAGAAAAATAAAAATGACTCAAATTATGTTCATGGATTTTGTTGAAGATAGGGCGTATGATGTATGTGTGTGCCAAAGGTATTCAAGAGTATGAATCCTAAAAAATACCCTAATGGATACGATATAACTTAGAATCATAGTATCCTACAAAAATGCGGTCTTGTTGTTTGCAAGACCGCATTTTTGCTTTTATATGAAATTATTGATTTTCTTCTTTTGACGCTTTTAAGCGAGCATTTCTTTCGCGAACGCCGAGGAAAAGAGATGTTAAAAATGTTGCTACAAGACCACCGGAAAAACCGTTGTTATACAAGTTCATGCCGCTGTAGACAGCACCGATGTTCTGAACAACGCCTGCATGGATAAATCCGGTAACAATACCGCCAAGAAATCCAAATTCACCAGCCATTGGTGCAAGGGTTGTACCAAACATAAGAGCAAGAACAGGACCGGGATCACGGATGGACCATGTTGGTGAAAGGCTGGCAATGGTAATACCAATCATGATCGGTGGAATGTTCTTCAGATGTTTACCTGCTGCACCGAAACCGATAACTGTGATTACACCACCGATACTGGCACCGTTTAGATCAGCGCCCATAAGGCAGAGATAGAAGATGGAGAACAATCCAACTGCACCCATGTTGACAAGGGTTGCACCAAGACCTTCAAAAGCGATAAAGTCGCTTCCGCCAACGCCTGGATAAGTCAATAATTTTTTGAAACGTTTAAATGCATTTCGATCAGCTACAAAACCACCGATAATCAAGGCAATACAGTAGGGCACCATGATTTTGATAAACAGGTCATTGTAACCCGTTGCCCAAATTTTACGTGTAGCAAATTCGAAGCCGAAACATTTATAAACAGACATGATAATGGTTGCGATAATACCTGCTGTGAAGCCGCCATTGTAAAGGGAGTAACCGATGTGAGCAGAAAAAACACGACTACAGATTGGAGGCATGGCGATACCAATAACCATACCAACTAAGATCGCACAGATAAAACGCACAGGAACCGGGAATGCTTCAATCTGAACAGTCGCAGTAATGATAGGGGCAAGTGCTGTACCGAAAAAACTGAAGTAAATGTTTTTTGAAAATGGTTCTTTACAAAAAATGGAATATACGAAGGTACCCAAGAAAATTGGCCAAATGTTTGCAATGTTTTTACCGAACATGGCGAACCCGAGGAGTAAGCCAAGACCTGCAAAAGACCCCCCGGTAATAGAATTTCCTGAAAAATACATCATGACAAGACCTGCAATCATAACGAGACTGGCGTTAATAAGTGTTGCGCCAACGCCACCGACTGCTACATAGTCTGTAATCAGAAAATCCGGTTCTTTAATAATGGCGATGATACCGTCAATGATTTCCGGAAATGGTTGGACAAAAAGCCCGATGATAATAAAATAAATAGGCGTCAAAAGAATGAGCAGATACTGCGCATTTCTCGACAAAGTTTTTTTTGGGTGCATTCCATCATCCTCCGTGATAATTAAAAAAAGTGAGCTTCGTATTTTTAACGAAGCACTGTAAAATAAAAATACTCTCCCTCATTGTAAGGGAGAGCGTTTGAAATTGTCAATATTTATCAACAGGATTATTTGTTTTTTGAGTTTTCGTTCATCATCATTGCGCGAACGCGTAATGGAAGACCGAATAATGTGATGAAACCATCTGCATCATGGTGGTCATAAAGATCACCTGTTGTGAAAGATGCAAGAGATTCGTTGTAAAGGGAGTATGGAGATGTTGTTCCCTCTTTGATGATGTTACCTTTGTAAAGCTTGAATTTAACTTCACCAGTAACCATTTTTTGTGTGGATTCAACAAATGCCTGGATGGCTTCGCGAAGTGGTGTGAACCATTTGCCTTCGTATACAACCTGAGCTAACTTGTTGCCCATTTCTTTTTTCACTTCCATGGTTGCACGGTCAAGAACAAGTTCTTCGAGCTGGGAGTGAGCTTCCATAAGAATTGTTCCACCTGGTGTTTCGTATACACCTCTGGATTTCATACCAACAACACGGTTTTCAACAATATCGCAGATACCAATACCATGTTTGCCGCCGAGAGTGTTCAATTCTGTAATGATTTCAGAAACTTTCATCGCTTTGCCGTTCAGTGTCTTTGGAACGCCGGCTTCGAAAGTGATAGTTACATGTTCTGGTTCATCCGGAGCTTTTTCAGGACTTACAGTAAGCATAAGAAGGTGATCGTAGTTTGGTGCAAGTGCCGGATTTTCAAGTTCAAGACCTTCATGGCTGATGTGCCATAAGTTTCTGTCACGGCTGTAGCTCTGGCTTGTGCTGAATGGAAGATCAATACCGTGCTGTCTGCAGTATTCGATTTCGTCTTCACGGGACTGAAGTGTCCAAAGATCTGTCATTCTCCAAGGAGCGATAACTTTAATATCTGGAGCGAGAGCAGCGATACCGAGTTCAAAACGAATCTGGTCATTTCCCTTACCTGTTGCGCCGTGACAGATGGCAACAGCGCCTTCTTTACGAGCGATTTCAACAAGACGTTTTGTGATCGCTGGACGAGCCATGGATGTGCCAAGGAGATATTTGTTTTCATAAACAGCACCTGCCTGTACACATGGAACGATATAGTTGTCTGCGAAATCATCAACGATATCTTCAATATATAATTTAGCAGCACCGGACATCTTTGCACGTTCGGAAAGACCATCCAATTCTTCACCCTGTCCGCAGTTGACGCAGCAGCAGATCACTTCATAGCCAAAGGTTTCTTTTAACCAGGGAATAACAGCTGTTGTATCCAAACCACCAGAATATGCTAAAACAACTTTTTCTTTCATCGTAAAATTCCTCCTGAACAAATCTATTTTTATACTTTAATCATCTAATCCTCACCTAATATACACCACTTCTTTATAAAAATCAATAGTAATTTTATTAAAAATGTATTTTTATAAATTAAAATGCACGTTTTATGCATAAATATTGAGTAATATGCATAAAATATAAATATTTATAAAAATACATCTTTACAGTAAAGTAAAATTGTATTATTATAGGAAAAGATATCTGAACAGAAAGAAGGAGAATACCTATGATTAAAGCTGGAATTATTGGCTCAACCGGATATGCCGGACAGGAGCTTGTGCGCTTACTTCTTGGACATAAAGAAGTTGAAATTGTCTGGTATGGTTCCAGAAGTTATATAGATAAGAAGTATTATGAAATGTTCCGAAACATGTTCCAGATTGTGGATGATATTTGTAAAGATGATAACATGGATGAACTTGCCGCAGCAGTAGATGTTATTTTCACGGCAACACCACAGGGTATGTGTGCATCTATCGTTAATGAAGACGTATTAAATAAAGTAAAGATCATTGATTTAAGTGCAGATTTCCGTATTAAAGATGTTTCTGTATATGAAAAATGGTATGGAATTAAGCATGCATCTCCGGAATTTGTCGATGAAGCAGTTTACGGTTTGTGTGAGATCAATCGTGAGGACATCAAAAAAGCGCGTTTGATCGCTAATCCGGGATGTTATACAACATGCTCTATTTTAACAGCTTATCCATTAGTAAAAGAAGGACTCATTGATCCACATTCCATTATTATTGATGCCAAATCCGGTACTTCCGGTGCAGGTCGTGGTGCTAAGATGGATAATCTTTTCTGTGAAGTCAACGAGAATATTAAAGCTTACGGTGTCACCAGTCACCGTCATACACCAGAGATTGAGGAACAGCTCGGTTATGCGGCAAATGAAGAGATTTTATTAAACTTCACACCACATCTTGTTCCAATGAATCGGGGAATTCTGGTAACAGCTTATGCGAATTTAAAAGAAGGTGTAACGGAAGCGGATATTCGTGCAGCCTACGATAAATATTATAAAGATGAAAAATTCGTTCGAGTGCTTGAACCGGGTGTATGTCCGGAAACACGCTGGGTAGAAGGCAGCAATTATACAGATATTAACTTTAAAGTGGATCCGAGAACACATCGCGTCGTTATGATGGGCGCTCTGGATAACCTTGTAAAAGGTGCAGCCGGACAGGCCGTTCAGAATATGAACCTTGTTTTTGGATTTGACGAAGACGAAGGATTAAATTTAGTTCCGATGTTTCCTTAATAAATGAAAAGAGGCGTTTGGTTATGAAAATCATCGAAGGCGGTGTTACCGCAGCAAAAGGATTTGAAGCAGCTGCAACAGCAGCAGAAATTAAATATAAGAATCGTACAGATATGGCATTGGTATACAGTCAGGTGCCATGTGTGGCAGCAGGAACATTTACAACAAATGTTGTAAAGGCAGCACCTGTCAAATGGGATCAGGATATTGTCTATAATCATCCATATGCTCAGGCCATTGTTATTAATTCGGGAATTGCTAATGCATGTACCGGTGTGGAAGGCTTTGGATATTGTAAAGAAACAGCCAGTGGTGCGGCTGGAATTTTAGGCATTGCAGAGGACAGTGTGCTTGTTGCATCCACAGGTGTTATCGGGATGCAGCTTCCAATTGATCGTATCAAAGCAGGTTCTGCAAAGTTGGCTGAAATCAAGAAAGATACCATTGAAGCCGGTCATGAAGCGGCAAGAGCGATTATGACAACCGATACGATTCCAAAAGAAATCGCTGTGGAATTTGAAATTGGCGGTAAGACAGTGACTCTTGGCGGTATGTGTAAAGGATCCGGTATGATCCATCCAAATATGTGTACCATGCTTGGGTTTATTACAACGGATGCAGCCATTTCTAAAGAATTATTACAGGAAGCATTGAGCGAAGATATTAAAGATACGTATAATATGGTGTCGGTTGATGGTGATACATCCACAAATGATACGGTGCTGCTTCTTGCGAATGGTATGGCAGGCAATGCTCCGATTACAGAAAAAGGCGAAGATTTTGAGAATTTTAAGAAGGCATTAAATATAGTCAATACATACCTTTGCAGAAAGATTGCCGGTGACGGTGAAGGTGCAACAGCCCTTTTTGAAGTGAAGATTGTTGGTGCGAAATGCAAAGAAGATGCTGTGACCTTAAGCAAATCAGTTGTGACATCCAGTCTGACAAAGGCAGCTATTTACGGTCATGATGCTAACTGGGGACGTATTCTTTGCGCTATGGGTTATTCCGGTGTGCAGTTTGATCCGGAAGTGGTTGATCTCTGGTTCGAAAGTGCCGCAGGAAAAATTAAGATTATGGAAAATGGTGTTTCCACAGGCTACAGTGAAGAAGAAGCAACAAAGATTCTTTCTGAACCGGAAGTGACAGCCATTGCTGATGTGAAGATGGGAGATGCGACAGCGACTGCATGGGGCTGCGATCTCACATATGATTATGTAAAGATTAATGCGGATTACCGCAGCTAAAATGGAGGCGGAACAGATGAATGCAGATATGAATAAATACCTTGAAAAAGCGGAAGTCCTCATTGAAGCCCTTCCATATATTCAGAGATTCAATCGTCGAATTATCATCGTGAAATACGGCGGAAGTGCCATGGTTGATGAAGAATTAAAAAAACATGTCATTCAGGATGTGACTTTGCTTAAATTGGTAGGATTTAAACCGATCATTGTGCATGGCGGTGGTAAAGAAATCAGCCGTTGGGTAAGTAAAGTTGGTATGGAACCTAAATTTATCAACGGACTTCGTGTAACGGATGAAGACACGATGGAAATTGTTGAAATGGTTTTGAATAAAGTGAATAAAAGTCTTGTTCAGCATGTTCAGGAGCTTGGGGTAAAAGCAGTGGGTATCAGTGGTAAAGATGGCGGTCTTCTTAAAGTTGAGAAGAAATATTCCGATGGTAAAGACATTGGTTTTGTCGGCGAAGTTACAGGCGTAAATCCAAAGATTCTCCATGATCTTCTTGAAAAGGATTTTCTTCCAATCGTCTGTCCGATAGGTATGGATGATGAATTTAATACATATAACATCAATGCAGATGATGCAGCTTGTGCGATTGCAAAAGCTGTGGGTGCAGAAAAACTTGCATTTTTAACAGATATTGAAGGTGTGTATCGGGATTTTAATGATAAATCCTCACTTATTTCTACATTAAACAGAGAAGAAGCTCATGCACTTATTGATGAAGGCATTATCGGAGGCGGCATGCTTCCTAAACTTCACAATTGTATTGATGCCATCGATAATGGTGTTTCCAAAGTTCATATTATTGATGGACGTATACCGCATTGCCTGTTATTGGAAATCTTTACAAGCAAAGGTATTGGAACAGCATTTATTAATGAATAAATAAGATTGTCAGATCGAAGGATGGTATAAAAATGGTAACAGAAGAATTTAAAGCCTATGCAGATGAGGCAATTATTCATACATATAATCGATTTCCTGTTGTATTTCATCATGGAGAAGGTGTATATCTCTATGATACAGAAGGTAAAAAATATCTGGATTTTGCGGCAGGTATTGCGGTAAATGCTTTTGGATATAACGTGGAAGAATATAAAAATGCTTTAAAAGATCAGATTGATAAGCTGATGCATATTTCAAATTTATATTTTACAGGACCGATGATCGAAGCATCCCACAAGCTGGTGAAAGCTGCAGGATTGAAGCGTGTTTTCTTTACAAACAGTGGTGCGGAAGCCATTGAAGGTGCCATTAAAGTAGCTCGTAAATATGCTTTCAAAAAAGATGGATGTACAGATCACGAGATCATTGCCATGGAACATTCTTTCCATGGACGTACCATGGGTGCTGTTTCTGTCACAGGAAATTTTCATTATAGAGAAGCATTTCAGCCGGGCATTGGAAATATTGTTTTCGCAAACTTCAATGATCTTGAAGATGTAAAATCTAAGATTACAGATAAGACATGTGCAATTTTGTTTGAAACCGTACAGGGTGAAGGCGGAATTTATCCGGCAGAAAAAGAATTTATTCAGGAAATCCGTAAAATCTGTGATGAAAAAGATATTCTTTTAATTTTAGATGAAATCCAGTGTGGTATGGGAAGAACAGGAGAGATGTTTGCATATCAGAATTATGGTATTTTACCGGATATTATGACAACAGCAAAAGCGCTCGGTTGTGGTGTCCCTGTGGGAGGATTTGTTGTTGGTGAAAAGGCAGAATTTGCTTTAGAACCTGGGGATCATGGTTCTACATATGGTGGTAATCCATTTGTTACCGCTGCCGTTTCTAAAGTATTTGACATGTTTGAAGAAAAGAATATTTTGGAACATGTCAGAGAAGTGGCACCATATCTGGATGCCAAACTTCAGGAACTTGTGGAGAAATACGATATCTTAAAAGAGACACGCGGCCTTGGCCTTATGCGTGCGTTGGAATTTAATGTACCTGTTGGACCATATGTAAGTAAGGCACTTGAAAAAGGTCTTGTTATCATTTCCGCAGGAACGAATATTGTTCGTTTTGTTCCACCGCTTGTGATTACAAAAGAAAATGTGGACGAAATGATTGGAATTTTAGAAGAATGTCTTTCAGAATAAATTAAATGGATGATTAAAAAAGCTGTTTTCTTAGAAATTTATGATAATCTGAGTGTATAAAAATACTTAAATCAGTGTAAAAGGGGTTGGTGAACAACCCCTTTTTAAAAATTATAAGATTTGATTTGTATAATAAAAAGAAATAAAGGAAAACTTTATGTTATTTATAAATAAATATTTTTACGAATTGACAACAACTGAACTTTATAAAGTGTTAAAAGCACGTGCAGCCATTTTTGTGGTAGAGCAAAACTGTGTATATCAGGATTTGGATGACAGAGACCAGAAAAGCCTTCATATTTTCTATGAATCGGAAGGTGAAATAGTGGCCTATATGAGAGCTTTTATAAAAGATGAAACAACGAATACAGTACAAGTGGGGCGCGTGCTGACAAAAGAACATGGAAAAGGTATGGGTGGTATATTGCTTAGAGAAGGGATTCAATGTATTCGTGAGAAGATGAATCCAAAACAGATTTATATTGAAGCCCAGTGTTATGCGACGGGATACTATGAACGCGAAGGATTTCGTATCTGTTCAGAAGAATTTCTTGAAGACGACATTCCACATATCCAGATGATGCTTGAGTTTTAGAGGAGATTGCTTATGAGTGATATTATGATACGAATGGCAACATTGGAAGACGCCGAAAACATTTTAAATATTTATGCTTATTATATAGAGGAAACAGCAATTACATTTGAATATGATGTGCCAACAGTGGAAGAGTTTCGTGGACGTATAGAGAAAACATTAAAAAAATATCCGTATCTGGTATTGGAAGATAACGGAATAATCATGGGATATGCGTATGCGGGTCCGCTTAAAGAACGTGCAGCGTATGATTGGTCTGTGGAAACAAGTCTTTATACACATAAGGATGGACACGGCTGTGGTTATGGACGCAAACTATACGAAGCATTAGAACATGCATTAGTCGAGCAGGGAATTTTAAATTTATATGCCTGTATTGCTGATCCGATTGTGGAAGATGAATATTTGACAAAAAACAGCGAGAAGTTTCATGCACATATGGGGTACAAAACCATTGGAGAGTTCCATCAGTGTGGCTATAAATTTGGACGTTGGTATAATATGATCTGGATGGAAAAAATGATTGGAGAACACAAGTAAAAAGGATATTCTTTTGAGGATATCCTTTTTTGCATAAAAGCATAGATTCCACACATAATATGAAAAAAAGAATTGAGAGGTAAATTTATGTGGGGATGGATCATTGCCTTGATTTCCGGTGCACTAATGAGTATACAGGGCGTTTTAAATACAGGACTGACAAAACAGACAAGTGTGTGGGTTGCCAATAGCTGGGTACAGGGAACGGCACTTTTGGTTTGCCTGGGAGCCTGGTTGATCAAAGATCGAAAGTCTTTTGGAAGTCTCTTTCAAGTGGATTCAAAATATCTGCTTCTTGGTGGTGTGATCGGAGCGTTTATTACGTTAACTGTTATTTTAAGTATGGATCAGCTTGGTCCTGCCAAATCTGTCTTGATTATTGTGGTTTCTCAGATTATGGTTGCCTATCTCATTGAGTTGTTTGGTCTTTTTGGTGCAGAAAAAGTTGCCTTTGAATGGCGTAAATGCATAGGTATGTTGGTAGCTATTGCAGGCATTGTCATTTTTAAATGGAAGTAAAACGCTGTTTTGTTTCGATAAGATTTTTATATGAAATAAATATGATGTCATAAAATGCATGTTAAAGTCGTTAAAAAAATTGTAAAAAATAGAAAAACATATTGTAATAATTTTCACTTTTGGATAAAATAAATATGTATGATTTTTATTGACATCTCTCGGGAAAGGATGAGAAGATGTCTGTTTTAAAAAGAATAGGTATAGTATGGCTGGGACTGTGGATGTCTTTTATTTGTGCGTGTACTCCTAAAACAATACTTTTAGAAACAGGGGAAACTTTGATGCGTACAGTTGAACAGGAAACATTGGCAGAAACAGAGAACGAGTTACAAAAGGTTGATTCGAAGACTTTAATTTATGTGTATGTCTGTGGTCAGGTTCAGATGCCAGGCGTGTATCGATTATCAGAAGGTGATCGGATGTATCAGGCCATTGATGCAGCTGGAGGGATACTCTTGGAAGGAGATGCCGCAAGCCTGAATCTGGCGGAACTTTTGAGGGATGGACAGAAGATTTATGTGCCATCTTATGAGGAAACAGCGACATGGTCTGAGACGGAGCTATCCGATGAACAGATAGAGAATGATCGGGTGAACATTAATCGGGCATCGAAAGATGCATTGATGACACTATCTGGGATTGGAGAATCGAAGGCGGATGCAATTATCCGTTACAGAGATGAACACGGGGCTTTTGGTTCTATCGAGGAATTGATGGATGTTCCGGGAATTAAAGAAGGCACCTATTCAAAAATTAAAGATCGAATTTCAATAAATTGAGGTGAAATGAGATGGCTAAAAGGGTACTTGTAGTTGATGATGAAAAGTTAATTGTGAAAGGTATACGATACAGTCTTGAACAGGACAGCATGATCGTAGAAGTTGCCTATGATGGTCGTCAGGCATTGGAAATGGCACAGGCGAATACGTATGATGTGATTTTGCTGGATGTTATGCTTCCGGAGATTAACGGATTTGAAGTGTGTCAGATGATTCGTGAATTTTCAGATGTTCCGATTATTATGCTGACTGCAAAAGGCGATGATATGGATAAGATTTTGGGATTGGAATATGGTGCAGATGACTATATTACAAAACCATTTAATATTTTAGAAGTAAAAGCACGTATTAAGGCAATAATGCGTCGTACACGCGTGAAAGAAGTGGAAGTAGTGAATCCTCGTTTGATCACATCCGGAGATATGAAGATTGATCTGGACAGCCGTCGTGTGTTTATTTCCGATAAAGAGGTGAATCTGACAGCAAAAGAATTTGATCTTCTTGAGCTTTTGATCACCAATCCAAACAAAGTATACAATCGAGAGAATTTGTTGAATCTGGTTTGGGGATACGATTATCCGGGCGATGTACGTACAGTGGACGTTCATGTGCGTCGTTTGAGAGAAAAAGTGGAAGCAAATCCAAGTGAACCGCGCTATATACATACTAAATGGGGTGTAGGTTATTTCTTCCAAAGTTAAGAAAATAAGGAAAAAGGCCTTAAAGAGAACGGGCTTTTTATACAGCATGCGTTTATGGTTGATAGTTGCTCTGATTGTGGTAACTATCAGCCCTTTATTTATTATGCGGTATGTTTCGCTGGATAATATCGAAAGTCAGTTGCGTGCGCGGCGAATGAACGAACTTTCGAATTATTCATTGATTCTTTCGAATCAGATTGTCCGAAGCAATTATTTTAAAGGGGATAATGTAGATACCGTGCATGCGGATATGAGTCAGAGTGCTTCTATGTATAATGGTCGTATTTTGATTATTGATGATGCCTATACCATTGTTAAAGATACTTACTCTACATTGGATGGTATGACATCCATTACAGAGAAAACCATGCGTGCCATGAAAGGCGAGAGCCTGCGTAATTATAATGATGAAGATGGAATGCTTGAGATGGCAGTGCCGATCACGACGGAAGATAAGTCAGAAGTTTTGGGTGTTATTTCTTTTTATTCATCGACATCGGACATTGAAAAGACATGTGATGCCATTGGGTCTTTTTATAATGGATTAACAACAGCACTGGTTGTTATATGTATTTTATTATCTTTAATTATTGCCAATTTGTTTACACATCCGTTGAAAAGTGTTGCAGATTCCATTGACCGCATGGGTGAGGGCCATTTCGATGAAGTCATTCATTTGCGTGGTTTTTCTGAGATTAAAACGATTTCAGATTCATTCAATAAAATGCTTGGTAAGATGCAGAAAGTAGAGAATTCACGTCAGGAGTTTGTTTCTAACGTGTCTCATGAGTTAAAGACGCCTCTGACATCTATGAAGGTTCTTGCGGATTCCTTAAATATGCAGGAGAATGTGCCGAATGAGGTTTATAAAGAATTTATGCAGGATATTGTTGTTGAAATTGACCGTGAAAACCAGATCATTAATGATTTGCTGTCTCTTGTAAAGATGGATAAGTCGGTTGCAGATCTGAATGTGTCGACTGTTCAGGTCAATGACATGCTTGAGATGATTTTAAAACGTCTGCGTCCGATTGCGGCCAAACGCAATATCGAGCTGGTTTTCGAGAGTTTTCGTTCGGTCACAGCTGAGTGTGATGAGGTCAAATTAAATCTGGCATTTACAAATCTCGTGGAGAATGGAATCAAGTATAACGTTGCCGGAGGCTGGGTTAAGGTGTCTCTGGATGCAGATATTAAATACTTTTATGTGAAAGTAACCGATTCAGGCATTGGTATTCCGGAAGAATATCAGGATCAGATTTTTGAACGTTTTTATCGTGTGGATAAGGCACGTTCGAGAGAGACAGGTGGTACGGGGCTTGGTCTTGCTATAACAAAGAATGTTATTTTGATGCATGATGGTGCCATTAAAGTTCTGAGTGAAGAAGATAAAGGTTCCACATTTGTGGTAAGAATTCCATTAAAACATGTAGCAGATACAGGAAATGGAGGGGTAAAGAATGATAAAAAATAAATTTTTTGCCGTTGTATTTCTGAGTATGGTCCTGATGTTATTTACATCCGGATGTAGTTTCATTGAAAAGATTGTGGCTGCAGATGGTCATGTGGAAGTTATCACAGCAGAGGCATCTCATGGTGTATATCAGATGAATCTGGATGAGACACGCATTGTCAAAGTTCCATATGAAGTGGAAGCAACGACGCTTTCTGAACTTATTGAAGGCTGTATTTTTGCATTGGAACAGAAACCATCCGATAATGCTTATAAAAGTGTGATGTCGGGCAATGTACAGGTTGTCAGTTATGAATATGATAGCAGCGACCGACTGGTAACCCTTTATTTCACGCCTTCTTATGAGAATCTGACACCAACATGTGAAGTTTTAACACGTGCAGCGATTGTTAAAACACTGACTCAGTTTAGTGATGATATTCAATATGTAACATTTGTTGTTGGTGATGTTCCGCTAACGACGAAAGAAGGAAGTCGTTTGCTGATGCGTGGACGGGATTTCGTGAGCAGTATTGGTGGAAGCATGGAATACGTGCGTGAAGATTATGTAACCATGTATTTTGTCAGCAGCGACGGCGAGCGATTGCAATCGGAAGATGTCATTGTTAAATATTCAAGCACGATTAATTTGGAAACTGCGGTTGTAAACAGTTTGATTTCAGGACCGATCACTAAAGGGTTAAAACCGGCTCTGTCTCCGAATATTCAAGTGAATAAAGTCAATGTTAAAGAAGGCATTTGTTATGTAGATCTGAACGAGATTTTTTTGGAACGTGTCGAGGATCAGAGTTTTCAATTAAATATTTATTCGATTGTTAACACACTGACACAGATTCCAGGTATTACACGTGTTCAGTTCTTGATTGATGGCGTGATCTTTAATAGTAAGGTTGAAGGCATTCGCATTGATGGTTTGTTTGAAAAAGATATGTCTATTGTTTATCGACCTGAGAAAATACGTGTTCCGGGGAACTCTAATTCGGATATAACAAAAGATATCGAACATCTTTTAGAAGAGCAGCAAGAATCTAAAGAGACAAAAGAACTTGAATCGGTGGAAGGATATGTGCCGGATACGGTGAAAGAAACGATGGAAGAAACACAGAGTGTTTTAGAAACGGAGAAAAAGACAGGAGAATAATGATTGAAACGACCATTAATGGGATTTGCTATGGCATTGACAGCCGGTGTGGCTGCGGGCTGGTCTGAAATTTCATGGAGTGTATGTATTGTCATAGCAATTGGAATCATTTATATTTTAAAACAGTGGACAGATAGTTCGAACAAATATGTGTTTGGACTGTCTGTCCTTTTTATTGTCGGATTTTGTAGAGCAACAATGGTTTCACAAACCGAGATTTTTTTGCAGGATTCCATTTGTGGAAAAATCTATAAAGTGGAAGAAAAAGAAAGCGTTGACCATTTGTATGTCAAAGATTCGGAAGGATCCAGAATCCTTGTTGTTGTAAAGAAAAAAGAGAGGGATGCGGTTCATCGCTATTATAAGGGGCAAATCTATGCGATTCAGGGAGATGCGGAATTCTTTGAAGATGCAGAGAACCCAGGACAGTTTGATGCGTTATCTTATTATCGGTCTCAGGGAATTTCATATCGCATATGGGCTCAACAAATGACTCTAATGGATGAAGGAAATGGTTTGGATCGGATGCTTCGGAGATTGGAATATTATAAAGAGGCTATGTGTGAATTTTATGAAAATCATATGAGTTCAGAAGGCAATGGTATTATTCAGGCGGCTGTTCTGGGAGAACGTTCGGACTTGGATGCGGATTTGAAACGTTATTATCAGGAAAATGGCTGGATGCATTTAATAACCACATCAGGACTTCATTTATCTTTTGTAGCAATGGGTATGTATAGGCGATTAAGAAAAATGACGATTCCTATGGAAATATCCACAGTCATTGCGTTTGTGCTCATGTATGCCTATGGTTACATGACGGACTTTGGTGATTCTATATTGAGGGCAATGGGAATGATGGTTCTTGCTCTTGTGGCAAAAATAATAGGAAGACGGACGGATGGATGGACAAGTTTATGGTTCCTTGCTGCGCTCATGATGTTTTTGCGACCGGGACGTATGGAATCTGTCGGATTTTTATTAACATACATGGCTGTGGGAGGAATGGAATTTGGAAAATGGCTGAGTAAGCAGCTTTCAGTTAAGGGATGGAAGGAAAATCTGTGTATCCAGGTGGGGATTTTTGAGGCAACTTTGCCAGTACTTTTATATTCGATGTATGAAATCCCTGTCTATGGCTTTTTCTATAATTTTTTTATGATTCCATTGATGGCGTTTCTTGTGCCGACAGCGTTTGTGTTTGGAACTTGTGGAATTCTTAATATTACTGCTTTAAAAAGTCTGGCTGTAGGTCTTTTAAAAATAATCGATCTGCTGTTACATATTGTACATATTTTGCCATCGAAAGTTTGGACATGTGGTCAACCCGAAATCTGGCAGATAGAAATATTTGCTGGAAGTATTTTCGCGGCAGTATGTATGATCAGGTATCGGAAGATAAAAAAAGGGTGGATCTTGATGTTGTTCAGTTGTTGCTTTTTGATGTTTTTTCGAATTCATACGGATGAGGTTGTTTTCATGGACGTTGGACAAGGCGATGGTATCTGTGTTATGACGGAAGATGGACATGCGTTTCTTATTGACGGTGGAAGTTCGAATGTGAATGATGTCTTTAAGTATCGTATTGAACCCATGCTTAAATATTATGGTGTAAGCCGGATTGACGGATGGTTTTTGACACATGGGGATTCGGACCATATATCAGGGATTCAGGAAGCTTTGGAGATGGGTGTCAATATTCAGGGGCTTTTCGTTTCGGAGATCATGGGAGATGAAGAACTTGAAAATATCTGTAATATGGCAGAAAATAAGGGCATTTCCGTTGTGCGTATTTCAGAGGGAGAGAAACTTTGTACAGATAAAGTTCGGATTCGATGTCTTTATCCGAAAAAAGGAAAAAGTACTGGTGATAAAAATAATGATTCTTTGGTTTTGATGGTGGATTTTTTATATAGGAAAAAGACGTCAGTCCTTTTGACAGGCGATGTTGAAGCGGAAGGGGAAAAACTGCTTGAAGCGAATAATCTTTTGGAAAAAGCAGATATATTGAAAGTGGCACATCATGGATCGAAAGGGAGTACAACAAAGAATTTTCTGGAGATTGTTCAGCCGGAGTGGGCAATTCTATCCTGTGGAGAGAAAAATGTCTATGGTCATCCTCATGAAGAAGTTCTGGAACGATTGAAGAATGCAGGGACGAATTATGTGTCTACGGCAAAAAGAGGTGCGATCATTGTTCGCATAAATTCTAAAGGCTATACAGTCTATGGATATAAAAACCAGGATTGAAAAAAGAGGGGTTTCATCATATAATGAAAACAACTGTGAAAAAAGGAGAGAACGATGTGAAGATACTGAGCCAACATATGAAATCAGGTCAATTCAAACCGGTATATTTAATTTATGGCGATGAAGATTATTTGAGAAAACAGTATAAAGACCGAATGAAAGATGCTCTTGTTGGTGATGATGCAATGAACTACAGTTATTTTGAAGGAAAGGGTATATCTGTCAAAGAATTGATTGACCTGGGTGAAACGCTGCCTTTTTTTGGAGAACGTCGTTTGATCATTGTTGAGAACAGCGGATTTTTCGCTTCATCACAGGATGAAATGGTTGCGTATTTGAAAGAAATGCCGGAGACAACATGCTTTGTTTTTGTTGAGAAAGATATTGATAAGCGTAATAAATTATTTAAAGCAGTATCTGCACTGGGCTATGCGGCTCATATGGGATCGCCGGATGAACGTACTCTGATCCGATGGATCATCAGTTTACTTCGTGCGGAACATCGTGTGATGACAGAACAGACGATGCGGTATTTTTTAGAACGGATTGATACAGATATGGAAAATATCCGCCGGGAATTGGATAAGCTTGTTGTTTACACGGATGGTCATGAAGAGATTACCTGTGAAGATATAGATGCTGTATGTACGGTGCATACAGAAAGTCAGATTTTTGATATGGTGAAAGTTATTGCTGAGAAGAATCAGGCGAAAGCACTACAGCTTTATTATGATTTGATAACTCAGAAGGAACCTCCGATGAAGATTCTTTATTGGATTACCCGTCAGTTTAATCAACTATATCAGATTAAGGATTTGCAGAGTAAAGGATATCCGGATCATATTATTGCAGAACGCATGGGGATCAGAGATTTTATTGTTCGTAGGAATAAAGCGTTGTGCCAGGCATTTTCTCTGGGAGAGCTTCGTAAAGCCGTTGAAATTTGTGTAGAACGTGATGAGGACGTGAAGACGGGACGATTGAATGACCGTATGGCGGTTGAATTACTGATTGTGAGATTTTCTGCAAAAAATAAATAGAAGTAAATAAAAAAGGACTAAGATGTGAGGGTGAATATCTTAGTCCTTTAAATTCGATTTTATAAAATCAACGTATCCTTAAGCCATTTTGTTTACAGCAAGGTTCATACGGCTGATTTTTCTGGAAGCAGTATTTTTGTGGTAAACACCTTTAGAAGCTGCTTTATCAATAGCACTTGTAGCTTTTGCTAATTCTGCTACTGCAAGTTCTTTATCGTTAGCTGCGATTGCTGCATCTACTTTCTTAATAGCAGTTTTAACAGCGGATTTGATCATTTTGTTTCTTAATGTCTTTGTCTGAGCAACAAGGATTCTTTTCTTTGCGGATTTAATGTTAGCCAATCTGGGCACCTCCCTATATTTCTTGAATATTATTAATTTACGTGTATATTCATTAAAGCCGGACACGGACGTTCTAATGTAAACATACTCGTATATAATAAGAGAAAATGCCAAAAATGTCAATACATAATATAAATTGTTTTTGAAAAAATAATAGAAAAAACAGGGAGTGAAATAATTAAAATGAAGTGTCAATTTCGAACAGATTTAGCCATAGAAACAGCGGAAATGTTTCAGGAATCCGAAGAGCTGCAAGGGGTCTGTATAAAAGAAGAGGTTGGGAAAGTTTCAGGAATTCGAGTGACGCGGGTAACTATTGAGAATGAGATTGGTGCGGAACAGCTTGGAAAAGCCATTGGTGATTACATTACTATGGAAGTTCCGGAACTTGATCAGGTGGATGTGAGTTATCACAGAGAAATCACTTCGGAAATCATTGCCCAGTTAAAAATATTGGTTCCGGATATGGAAAAGAAAAAGATTATGGTAGCTGGTATCGGGAATCGGGAAATGGCACCGGATGCTTTGGGACCTTTGGTTGCGGATCATTTGTTTATTACGCGTCATCTTATTCACACGTATGGAGAAAATTCGGAAATTACCAGAGGCATGGGCTGTGTCAGTGCGCTTGCTCCGGGAGTTATGGCGCAGACAGGAATTGAAACAAGGGAAATACTTTATGGCACAGTGAAAGAGACACAGCCGGATTTGATGATTGTGATTGATGCTTTGGCGGCTCGAAGTGTAAAAAGATTAAACAAAACCATTCAGATCACAAACACAGGGATTGCACCAGGTGCAGGCGTTGGAAACAGGCGTTATGGCATTGATGAACAGAGTATGGGAATTCCGGTTATTGCCATTGGCATACCGACGGTTATTGATGCAGCAACCATTGTCAATGACACCATTGGAAATCTGTTGTCCATTATGGATGAAACAAGAAATCGTTTGTCGGTACGCATTTGGGAAGGTGTTGCTTCGTTTGATGATCAGGAACGTTATCAATTGGTACGGGAACTGATGGAGCCGGAGATGATGAATATGTTTGTGACACCAAAAAATATTGATGAGATTATTGTTCAGATGAGTTATACCTTATCGGAAGCGTTGAATCAAATGTGTCACGTTATGGGATGATAGCGGGGATGGTATACTTTAGTGTCTTAAGCATATAATAGTGGTGGCAGCTTGAGGAAAACTTTGGTGAGGGGAATGGGTGCATGGGAAAGAAAGTCATTCATCTTGGCACATTAATCCTGTCGATTTCATTATTATGGATGATAGGAATGTTTTCGGGAGAGAACGTCTTTTTAAATATAATGAGTCCGGTTGTATATGGAAGAAAGGATATGTTTTCAATGGCTGAATGGTCGGAACGGTTGTCTGATGGTTTGCTTTTTGTGGCTTCTCCGTTGTGGATGACACAAAAAGAACGGATAGCAGTTGTGAATCAAAACACATGCGAGCTTTATCCGACAGACCCTGTTTTGTCGGCTTTATATGAAGAAAATCAAATGCTTCCAAACGGAGAAAATTATGGTGAGGGGGATGCGGATGATGGACTGCAATCGGTCAGTGCACCTGTTGCCAGCAGACAGGGAATTGTTTATACCGTCGATATGCTGAAAGATTATAATTATTTTGTAAATCAGTTTTATGCTGTAGACAGTTCGACCTATGCGGATGATCTTTTGGATGCAGAAACATTCATCAATATGGATTTGACCATGGATATAACGGGAGATGAACCAAAAATTTTAATTTACCATACACATTCACAGGAAGCTTTTTTGGATAGTCGGGCCGGAGTTTGGCAAGATACGGTTGTAGGTGTAGGCGATTATCTCAAATCGGAACTGGAAGGGCGCTATGGGATTAAGGTGCTGCATTTGACAGAATCCTTTGATGTCATTAACGGTGTGACAGACCGAAGTGCAGCCTATACATATGCAGAAGAACGTGTACGTCAGATTTTGGAAGAAAACCCATCGATTAAAGTGATTATCGATCTGCATCGGGATGGAGTTCCTGAGGATACACATTTGGTAACGTCAATTCAGGGAAAAGATACAGCTCAACTTATGTTGCTGAATGGACTTTGCCGGACATCTGCCAATGGTCCCATAGACTATTTGCAAAATGACTATTTGACGGAAAATCTTGCATTTAGTTTTAAATTACAGGCAAAAGCGGCCGAATATTATCCGAATCTTATGCGTCGCATTTATCTGCGTTCATACCAATATAATCTTCATATGATGCCAAGAAGTATTCTTGTAGAATGTGGAGCACAGACAAATACGGTAGAAGAAGCAAAAAATGCGATGCCATTGTTGGCAGATCTGCTTTATCTGGTTTTGTCTGGTAATTAGATGATAAAAAATATATGACAAATAGAAATCTGCATGATATACTATTCGGAAAGGGTGAACTATGCCCAAAAGCAAGTATAGAAGAGAATGGAGGCAGGACCAGGATGGCAGCAGATCAGAGTAAGATTCGTAATTTTTGTATCATTGCCCATATTGACCACGGAAAATCCACCCTGGCAGACCGTATTATTGAGATGACGGGAACGTTGACAAGCCGTGAGATGCAGGCGCAGGTTCTGGATAACATGGACTTGGAGCGTGAACGCGGAATTACGATTAAATCTCAGGCTGTGCGTATTGTTTATAAGGCACAGGACGGTAACGAATATATTTTTAACTTAATCGATACACCAGGACATGTGGATTTTAACTATGAAGTTTCACGAAGTCTGGCAGCTTGCGACGGTGCGATTTTAGTTGTTGATGCAGCACAGGGGATTGAGGCTCAGACATTGGCCAATGTCTATCTGGCGTTGGATCATAATCTGGATGTTATGCCGGTTATTAATAAGATCGACCTTCCGAGTGCCGATCCGGAACGTGTTATTAATGAAATTGAAGATGTGATTGGCATTGAAGCGGAGGATGCACCTCAGATTTCAGCGAAGAATGGTATTAATATTGAAGCTGTTCTTGAACAGGTTATTGAAAAAATTCCTGCACCGGACGGAGATCCGGATGCACCATTGAAAGCACTGATCTTTGACTCGATTTATGATCCGTACAAAGGTGTTATTGTATTTTTCCGTGTGAAAGAAGGAACGATTCGTAAAGGTACACATGTGCGTATGATGGCAACAGGTGCTGATTTTGAAACGGTTGAAGTTGGTTATTTTGGTGCGGGTCAGTTTATTCCGTGTGATGAATTGTCTGCAGGCATGGTTGGTTATATGACCGCCAGCATTAAAAATTTAAAAGATACACGTGTGGGTGATACTATCACAGATGTAGATAATCCTTGTGATGAAGCACTCCCAGGTTATAAAAAAGTGAATCCGATGGTTTATTGCGGTATGTATCCAGCCGATGGTGCAAAATATCCGGACCTTCGGGATGCTTTGGAAAAACTTCAGCTCAATGATGCATCCTTGCAGTTTGAAGCAGAAACATCTGTGGCGTTAGGCTTTGGCTTCCGTTGTGGATTCCTTGGGCTTTTGCATCTGGAGATTATTCAGGAACGTTTGGAACGTGAGTATAATCTGGATCTTGTAACAACAGCACCTTCAGTTATCTATAAAGTACACAAGACGAATGGCGAGATGATCGATTTGACAAATCCGACAAATCTTCCGGATCCTTCGGAGATTGAATATATGGAAGAACCGATTGTATCTGCTGAGATTATGGTGACAACCGAATATATCGGTAAGATCATGGAATTGTGTCAGGAACGTCGAGGTGTCTATCTTGGTATGGAATATATGGAATCAACGCGTGCACTTTTAAAATATGAGCTTCCATTGAATGAAATCATTTATGACTTCTTTGATGCGTTAAAATCCTGTTCAAGAGGTTATGCATCCTTTGATTATGAAATGAAAGGTTATGAACAGTCGGATCTTTGCAAACTGGATATTCTCATTAACCGTGAAGAGGTGGATGCTCTTTCGTTTATTGTGCATAGTGCATCCGCATATGAACGTGGTCGAAGAATGTGTGAACGTTTGAAAGAAGAAATTCCAAGACACTTGTTTGAAATCCCGATTCAGGCAGCGATTGGAAGTAAGATCATTGCCAGAGAGACTGTAAAAGCCATGCGTAAAGATGTATTGGCAAAATGTTACGGGGGTGATATTTCGCGTAAACGTAAGCTTCTTGAAAAACAGAAAGAAGGTAAAAAGCGTATGCGTCAGGTGGGAAATGTCGAAGTTCCTCAGAAAGCGTTTATGGCTGTTTTGAAATTGGATGAAAAATAAGAATACAAGAGATGTGTATACGAAAAATTTGCATACACATCTTTTTTTTATATGTAATTTGATGTATTTTTTTGAAATATATGGTACAATAGAAGCATCAAAAACGTGAAATAAGAGTTCAGGTAGAATCCTGAAGAAGAAAGGACGATGCGACTATGGCAAAAGTAAATTTGGAAGAAGTATTAGTTGGCAAAAAGATGGAACCACGTTATCTCGAATATAACTGGAGAGATATTGCACTTTATAATTTAGCGATCGGTGCTAAAAAAGAAGATATTCATTATACCTATGAAAAATATCTTAAAGCTGTTCCAACTTATGGTGTGATTCCTTACTGGGGCACAGTCAATGTAAAACCATATCAGTGGATGCCGCTTCCGGCTTCTATGTTGGCAGATGAAATCATCAAACCTACGATTGCTTTTTTAAATATGGATCATGAAATTATCTGGCATAGACCAATTGATCCAATCAAAGGTACATTCCAGTGGCAGGATCAGATTACAGATGTTTATGACAGAGGCGAAGGCAAGGGCGCTGTTGTAAAAACAAAAGTGGATGTGCGTGATGAAGCGGGTAATCTTGTATGTACAAACTATTCCACAACATTCTTCCATGAAGCGGGTGGCTTCGGTGGCAAACCAATGCCAAAGAATCCTATTGAAATTCCAGATAGAGAACCGGACTTTGTTGTTGAAGATTATATTTCTCCAGTTCAGAACTTACTCTATCGTTTGACTGGCGATACCAATCTTATCCATGTAGATCCGGACTATGCGAAAGAATATAAATTTGATCAGCCAATTATTCAGGGATTGTGTTCTTTTGGTTTCTCCTGTCGTATGGCAATCGATGTTTTGATGCCGGGTGAACCAGAAAGAATTAAACGTATGGCAGCTCAGATGCGCAATGTTCTCCTTCCGGACACACCAGTTGCGCTTCATATCTGGAAAGAAACAGACGGTAAGGCTTTATTCCGTTTTATGGATACAAAGAACAATCGTCCTGTTCTTGACCGTGGTATTATTGAATGGGCATAATGAATGAAATATTTTATGGCCGGTGCGTAAGCACCGGCTGTTTGTTTGGAGGTAACAGGGTATGCATCGAAAACCATTGGAATTGTATATTCACATTCCTTTTTGTATAAAAAAATGTCGGTATTGTGATTTTTTGTCGTTTGGTATTGAAGATGACTGCCTGGAAAATTCTAAGTGTTGTCCGAGTCGGAATCAGCCGGTACCCGATGCATATGTCGATGCGTTATGTCGTGAGATCGAATGGTATGGTCAGAAGAAAGAATATAAACAGCGTCCGGTCGTATCTGTTTTTTTTGGTGGAGGTACACCAAGTTTGATGACGGAAAATCAACTTTTACGCGTCATGTCTGTGTTCAGAGAATGGTTTGATATTCAGAGCGATGCAGAAGTTTCTTTAGAGGCAAATCCTGGGACAGTAACATTAGAAAAATTACAGAAGTTTAAGGCTTGTGGAATCAATCGTTTAAGTATTGGGCTTCAATCAACAGAAGGTGACGAATTAGCTGTTCTTGGGCGTATTCATGACTATGATACCTTTTTGAAAAGTTATCAGTGGGCAAGGGAAGCTGGATATACAAATATCAATGTGGATTTAATGATGGCACTTCCGAATCAGACAGAGACGTCTTACAAAAAGACATTAGAGCAGGTACTTCGCCTGAAACCGGAACACATTTCAGCGTACAGTCTGATCATAGAATCGGGTACACCTTTTGAAACAATGGAAGAAAAAGGTGAGCTTCATCTTCCGGATGAAGATGCGGAAAGGCGAATGTATGATTTGACCCGGGAACTTTTGGATAAAGAAGGATACAAACGATATGAAATTTCAAATTATGCCAGAGAAGGGTATGAGTGTCGGCACAATATTGGTTATTGGAATAGAACGGATTATTTAGGACTTGGTCTTGGGGCTTCCAGCCTGATCGGTGATTTTCGGTTTTCGAATACGGTGAATCTTGAACGGTATCTGGCTGGAAATATGGACTCGGATACATGGTATGAAACTTATGAAAAATTGAGTGTTCAAAGTAAAATGGAAGAATTTATGTTTTTGGGATTACGTATGACACAGGGAATTTCAGAGGAGATATTTAAAACACAGTTTGGTGTCTCCGTGATGTCAGTATATGAAAATGTGATTAAAAAGCATGTAATGAATAACCTGATAAAATGCGTAAATGGTCGAATTTACCTAACAAAGATGGGTTTAGACGTGGCAAATACGGTAATGTCTGATTTTTTATTGTAAAATATAGACAAAGTTGCCATTTCACCGCAAAAAAGCATTGACACAACAATGTAGAAAAAATATAATGTTTTTAAGGTTTTATTTGGTAAATTTTCACAATTTAAGCTATTAAAGTCTTAAATAATTAACGTTTTAAGGTTTGAACAGTGAAAAAATATCCGAATTTCGCCGAAAGAATTTATAAAAAATTCACAAAAAGGAGAGAAACTTATGAAAAAGAGATTTTTAAGCCTTCTTCTTGCATCCGCTATGGTTATGGCTTGCCTTACAGCATGCGGCGGCTCCAAAAAAGAAGAAACAAAAGCAGATGCAACTGAGACAACAGCAGTTGCAGAAGATGATGTAGCAGAAGCTAAGATCCTTCGTGTGGCATCTGAAGATCCTCAGGTTCCATTGGATATGCATTTGTACACATACTCTATCATCATGAAAGTGACTGATAACGTATACGAATCCTTACTTCTCACAAATCCTCAGGGAGAACTTGAGCCTGTATTATTAACACAGATGCCAACGCTTTCTGAAGACAAACTCACATACTCCTTCGAACTTAAAGAAGGCGTTAAATTCCACAATGGAGCAATCTTAACATCGAACGACGTTAAATACTCCCTTGAAAGAATGGTAGAAAAAGTAGCTATGGGCAGCATTCTCAGCACAATCGCCGGTTACGATGAATTTGCAGCAGGCGAAGCTGAAGAAATCACAGGTATCACAATCATTGATGATACTCATTTCGAAATTACTTTAAGCGAAGTTTACACACCATTATTAGCAGCTCTTTCCACACCTTATACAGCAATCTATCCAGCAGAAGCTTGTGAGGCAGCTGGCGATAACTGGGGTATGACAGAACTCTATGGTACTGGCCCATTCAAGATGGTTAGCTACCAGACAGGCGTTGGTGTAGAACTTGTTAAAAACGAAGAATACCACGGCGGCGAAGTTAAACTTGATGGTATTAAATACACATTCATCGATGAACCTATCACAGGTATCAACGCATACAAAGCTGGCGATATCGATGTAGTTTACATGGAATCCACATTATACCCAACATTTGCTGAAGACGCTGAAGTTAAAGATGAAATGTACAGCTTTAGCCCGGTTGGCGGTTACTACCTTGGTATTAACTCTAGCGTAATTACAGAAAAAGAAGTTCGTCAGGCACTTAACTATGCTATGGACCGTAAAGCTCTTTGTGAAGGTCCATTATTCGGCACGGCAGTTCCTAACTCTAACTTCCTTCAGACTGGTTTGATTGGTGCTAATCCAGATGCAGAACAGTTTGAATATAACCCGGAAAAAGCGAAAGAACTTCTTGCAGAAGCAGGGTACACAGAAGCTGATTCTGAAGGTTATGTATATGAATTTGAACTTGCAGTTAATACAAAATATGCTGCAGGTATCAACATTGCAACAGCTCTTCAGGCACAGATGAAAGAAGCTGGCATCAAAGTTAATGTTAACCAGGTAGATAGTGCTGCATGGTCTGACATGAAAGCCAGCGGTTCTATTGAAGTTGGTCTTTCCAGCTGGTATGTAGATTACAACGATCCAGACTCCATGTTATACCCAGTAAGCGATGGCCGTGTAGATTCGAACTCCATCTTCTGGCATAACGATGAATTCAAATCTCTCATGGAACAGGGCGTTCAGATTGAAGACGTTGCTGAAAGACAGGAAATCTATGCTCGCGCAGATGAAATCCTTACTCATGAAGAATTTGGTGTAGCTATGCTTTACAACGAAACAATGTTCTACTTAAAGAAACCTTATGTTGAAAACTTCGAAGTAACATTTACATACCGTACAATGTTCAAAGATGCTGATATCGTAAAATAATACGATCCATTCAATAGAATAATTAAGTAGTATAATGGCTATGGCGGCATCTTAGGGTGACCGCCGTAGCTTTAATCTTTGTACTTTACTGAGTTACAATAAAAAATTCTTTTGGCGAAAAAAATCGAGGTTTTATTTGAAAATCGAGTTTGATTTTATGATTTATTGAGGTTGAATATATCAGATAAATTAATACATAAAAATTTGTTGAAATCCACTGGATGTGGATATAACGGTGAAGATTAAAAAGGAGGGAGTTCCTTGTTATCATACACATTAAAACGACTGGGACAGACAGTTCTGGTTTTGTTTGGAATTACATTAATTACTTTTATTTTGTTAAATGTCGTGCCTGGAGATCCTGTTGCGATGATGCTCGATAAACGTGCGACTCCGGAAGCAATTGCAAAAGTACGTGCAGAGATGGGGCTGGATGCACCATTACATGAACAGTATATCAATTTTGTTAAAGGTGCTGTGAAACTTGACTTCGGTAAATCCTACTTTACAAAAGAAGTTGTTACAGATGCTCTTGTACGATGCTTTAAAGTGACTGTGCGTTTGGCATTGATGTCTTTTGTATTTGCTCTGCTTATCGGAGTTACATGCGGTATGATCGCCGCGGTCAAGCGAGGGACGGCCATAGACTCGGCATTGATGACGGTAGCCATGTTTGGTGTATCGGCACCATCATTCTGGGTGGCTATTATCCTGCAGATTGTCATTGGGCTGAAACTCGGATGGCTGCCAATTTATGGTTTTGATGGACCGATGCATTATATCCTGCCAAGTATCGCCCTTGGTACACGTTATGCCGGCAGTATTGCCCGTATTACACGTACCAGTATGCTGGATGTTATTAAGCAGGATTATATTCGTACAGCTCGTTCCAAAGGTGTTAAAGAATCTTTGGTCATTATGAAACATGCGTTGAAGAATGCGATGATTCCAATCGTTACATTGGTTGGTACAGAATTGGGTTACATGTTAACAGGTTCTATGATTATTGAAAAAGTATTCTCCATTCCTGGCATTGGTAAGCTGGCAGTAGATGCGATGATGAATCGAGATCTTCCATTGTTACAGGGGACTGTAATGTATATTGCAACGGTATTCGTTGTTGTAAACCTTGTGGTTGACCTTTCTTATGCCCTTATTGATCCAAGAATTCGATTCGGGAAAGGAGGAAACTAGGCGTTATGTTTAGCAGTAAACAGAAAAAGTTTGAACAGGCTGTCTTAAATGGTGAATATGACATCACCGATATGGACTATTCCAGTTATTACAAAGACAGTTTTAAGCGTTTAAAAAAGAATAAAATGGCAATGTTCTGTGCGTTTGTTGTAATTGCTTTGATTTTGATTGCCATTTTTGCTCCATTTATTGCACCATATGATCCATATCAACAGGATTACATGGCTGTTCTTCAGGAGCCAAATGCGCAGCATCTTTTAGGAACAGATGAATATGGCCGTGATATTTTATCCCGTATCATTTATGGAACACGAGTATCTTTAAGCGTAGGCATTGTTGCGCAGGTTATTGCAACATTTATTGGTGTTACTTTAGGTGCGCTGGCAGCATACTATGGTGGATGGATCGATGCAGCAATTTCACGTGTCATGGAAATCTTTGCGGCGTTCCCAGATCTTATTTTTGCTATGGGTATCATGTTCGTTATCGGACCGGGTATGACGAATATTTTCCTTGCTCTCGGTCTTTTGACATGGGTTCGTACAGCACGTATGATTCGTGGGTCCATTTTACAGTTGAAAGAAAAGGAATACATCGAAGCGGCAAAAGCTTCCGGTGCAACACCTTTCTATATTATTACAAAGCATTTGATTCCAAACTGTATTTCTACAGTCATCGTTCTTGTAACACTTGGTATTCCAAATGCAATCATGTATGAAGCTTCCTTAAGCTTCCTTGGTATGGGTATTGTTCCTCCGACAGCAAGTTGGGGATCGATGATCAGTTTTGCCCAGTCCTTTATTACTTACAGACCAACATACAGTATCTTTCCGGGTATTGCGATCATGATCACAGTTATTGCCTTCAATATTTTTGGAGATGGTCTTCGTGATGCGCTTGACCCTAAGATGAAGAATCAGTAAGGGAGGAAAGATCATGTCGGATAAATTACTTGAAGTTAAAAATTTAAGAACTTATTTTCATACAGATGATGGTGTTGTTAAGTCTGTTGATGATGTGTCATTTGAAGTTAAACGTGGAAAAACACTGGGTGTTGTAGGTGAATCCGGTTGTGGCAAAAGTATTACATCTCTTTCCATTATGCAGCTGGTTGAAATTCCGCCTGGAAAGATTGAAAGTGGAGAGATTCTTTATGAAGGCGAAGATCTTCTTAAAAAATCGAAAGATGAAATGCGTAAGATCCGTGGTGGAGAAATTGCAATGATCTTCCAGGAGCCAATGACTTCTTTGAATCCTGTATTTACAGTGGGTCAGCAGATTATGGAGGCATTGACACTTCACACAGATCTGGATAAGGCAGCTGCAAAAGAACGTGCCATTGAAATGTTAAAACTCGTTAAGATTCCATTGCCTGAAAAACGTTTCAATGAATATCCACATCAGCTGTCCGGCGGCATGCGTCAGCGTGTTATGATTGCGATGGCATTGTCCTGTAATCCAAAGCTTTTGATCTGTGATGAACCAACAACAGCACTTGATGTTACAATTCAGGCTCAGATCCTTGACCTGATTAATGAATTGAAAGAAAAACTTGGTACATCCATTATGATGATCACACATGATCTTGGTGTTATTGCAGAAGTAGCAGATGATGTCATGGTTATGTATGCCGGTAAGATTGTTGAATATGGTGATGCAGATGCAATTTTTGAACATCCGAAACATCCATATACACACGGACTTATGGGATGCATTCCAAAACTCACCGATGAAGATCATGCACGTTTAAGTGTCATTGAAGGTATGGTTCCAAGTTTTGATGATATGCCAAAAGGCTGTGCATTCTGCCCTCGCTGTACAGAAGCAAAAGCAATCTGTCGTGAGAGAATGCCGGAACTTGTTGATGTAGACGGACAGAAAGTTCGCTGCTTCAAATATACAAGTGAATGGGAGGAAGCTTAAATGAGTGAAAACAGCAAAACTCCATTATTAGAGGTAAAGGGATTAAAGAAATGGTTCCCTTCCAAATCCAAAGCATTTTCTAAAGAAAAAGTATACATTAAAGCCGTTGACGGTGTAAGTTTTACATTGAACAGAGGTGAAACACTGGGTGTTGTAGGTGAATCCGGCTGTGGTAAATCGACAATGGGCCGTTCTGTTCTTCGTCTTCTTGAACCTACAGAAGGTGAAGTTTATTTTGAAGGCAAAGATTTCACAGCAATGAAGGATGCGGAACTTCGCAAGTTCCGTACAGACCTTCAGATTATTTTCCAGGATCCATATGCATCTTTGGATCCTCGTATGACAATCGGTGATATCATTGCTGAGCCGTTAGACATTCAGTTAAAACTTAAACCGGAGGAACGTCTTGAACGCATTCTTAAAACAATGAAACGTGTTGGCTTAAATACAAAATATTTCAACCGTTATCCACACGAATTTTCCGGCGGTCAGCGCCAGCGTATTGGTATCGCACGTGCCATTGTTTTAGAACCAAAACTTATGGTTTGTGACGAACCGGTTTCTGCTTTGGACGTTTCAATCCAGGCTCAGGTATTGAACCTTTTGATGGATTTACAGAAAGAAATGGGTATGGCGTATATCTTTATTTCTCATGACTTAAGTGTTATCAAACACATTTCTGACCGAGTTATGGTTATGTATCTTGGACATGTTGTGGAAGTTGCTGATAAAGCAGATCTTTATAATCATTCCATGCATCCATATACAATCGCTCTTTTATCAGCGATTCCGGTTGCAGATCGTAAACACAAAAAAGAAAAGATTGTGCTTGAAGGCGATCTTCCAAGCCCTGCAAATCCACCTTCCGGCTGTGTATTCCATACACGCTGCTGGAAAGCTCAGGATATCTGCAAAACACAGGTGCCTGAATTAAAAGATTGTGGAAACGGACATTGCTGCGCATGTCATTTCCCGGAATAACGAATTCTAATTAAAATTAATCAAATAAAAGAATTACGGAGGAGTTTAATATGAAGATTACAGGTATTAAAGTAGACCACACAGATGTGCCATTGGTAGAACCTTTCCGAATTGCTCTTGGTGTGATCACACATTCCAGAAGTGCAATCGTTACGATTGAAACAGACGAAGGCCTTGTTGGACATGGTGAAGGTGCACCGGCAATTTTGATCAGTGGTGAAAGTTTAGCTGGTACAACAGACGTAATCAAAGCATTTGAAAAACAGCTTATTGGCGTAGATCCTTGTGACCTTGAAAAAGTTTATTGGATCATGGATCGTGAAGCGGCACATGCAGGAAGTGCAAAATGTGCAATTGACATGGCTTGTTACGACTTGCTTGGAAAAAAAGCCGGACTCCCTGTATATAAATTGCTTGGCGGAAACCAGAATTACATGGTAACAGACATGACGGTTGGTATTGATACACCGGAAATCATGGCTGCTAAAGCAAAAAGACATGTTGAAGCAGGTTTCGATACAATCAAAACAAAAGTTGGTACAACATTTGATGAAGACTTTGCACGTGTTAAAGCTATTCGTGAAGCTGTTGGAAGCAATGTTAAAATCCGTCTTGATGCAAACCAGGGCTGGAATGCAAAAGATGCCGTTCGTTTGATTGACCGTCTTAATGAATTTGATATCGAATTGGTTGAACAGCCGGTTCCATATTATGATATTGCAGGTCTTGAATATGTTACAAAACATTCCAAAGTGCCTATCATGTCTGATGAAAGCTGCTTCAACTCCAAAGATGCACTCCGTTTGATCGAACGTCGTGCGGTTGATTTGGTTAATATCAAATTAATGAAATGCGGCGGTATCCGTGAAGCATTGAAGATTAATGCCATCTGTGAAGCTGCAGGTATTGAAGTTATGCTTGGATGTATGGCGGAAGAAAGTAACCTTGGTATTACAGCAGCAGCATCTCTTGGTGCAGCTACAAAGAATATCACTCGTGCAGACCTTGATGCAACATTCACATTAACCGATCTCCCATTCAAGGGCGGCATGTATGTTCAGGATACAAACAAATTGATGTTGCCGGAAGTTCCGGGCTTCGGTTTCATCGGATTTGAAAAATAAATTTCTATAACGGAGGATAAGAGAATGTATCAGGATTTATCATTTATGAAAATACCGTTACCAGAAGATGTGTTAAAACTTAAAAATTTCGGTGACTATGAAGGTGCATTGAAAATGATTAATCATTTTTTAGGGAAAGATATTCCAGTGGCACTTCGTAAACGTCTTGAAATTGAACAGGAAATTATCCGCGTTATTGGAATTGACGAATATCCATTCTCTTATGAAGATGCTTTAGAAATTCTTCGTAAGAACATCAGTGATTTCAAAGATGAAGAACTTCAGGAATTAAAAGAAATCGGTGCTGCAGATTGGATTTTTATCGATGGTAAGGTACATTTCCAGAGAAGATTTTATGAAACATTAATTAAAACACGTCCGGCTTATGCGGCCAGAGTTATGGTTCCGGATGATGAAGAAGTTAAATTCAGCGAAATCAAAAATACAATCTTGAATGGTAACATTGCTTACATGAAAGAAAACGGCGGAAGAACTGTTCGTACACGTATCCGTTCTACAATTCAGGCGAAAAAAGAATTCGAAGAAGTTGGACGTAAAGTACGCGTACATTTACCAATTCCAAAAGTATATCAGCAGGTTAAGAGCGTGGAAATTCTTGCTTCTTCTCCAGAGATTACATTTGTGGCACCGGAAGATGCAGATCAGAGAACAGTTTACTTCGAAACAGAATTAAAAGAGGACCAGGAATTCATGGTAGAATATACCTATGATTATCACATTGACTATGTGGAACTTGATCCTGAGAAAGTTGATGCAGAGCAGCCAACCTTCTGTTTGGAAGAACAGTCCCCACACATTCGTTTCACACCATATTTACAGGAAATTGTTAAAGAACTTGTGGGTGACGAAACAAACCCTGTAGTGAAAGCACGTCGTTTCTATGATTTTGTTACAACAAAGATCATGTACTCTTATATGAGAGAATATTTCACAATCGAATGTATTCCGGAATACTGTGCAGTAAACCAGAAAGGTGACTGTGGTGTACAGGCATTATTGTTCATTACACTTTGTCGTATCGCAGGAATTCCTGCAAAATGGCAGGCAGGTCTTTATGTGACAGATTACTACACAGGCTGCCATGACTGGGCACAGTTCTATATTGCACCATACGGTTGGGTTTATGCAGACTGTTCTTTCGGTGGAAGCGCATGGAGAGAAGGCGAGTATGAACGCTGGAATTACTACTTTGGTAACTTGGATATCTATCGTATGCCATCTTGCTCTGAAGTTGTTAAAGAATTCATTCCACCTAAGAAATGGCTCCGTGGGGATCCTGTAGATAACCAGAGAGGTGAATTTGAATATGAAGATCATGGTCTTCTTTATTCACAACTTGAAGTTAAACAGGAACTCATTTCTATGGAAGATATCGATGAATAATTAAATTAAAGGCTCGAAAAGAAGGAAACTTCTTTTCGGGTCTTTTTTTGTTGAATAATCATTAAAAAAATAATGATAAAAATTATAAAAAAGGTGTTGACAAATGAGAATCATTACTGTATTATAATGATAACAGTAATGATTACTGTTTTGAAAAGGATACAATACTTAAAATAAGAAAGAAAAGATAAGGAGATTTGATTATGAAAAAATTTGTTTGTACAGTATGTGGTTATGTTTATGAAGGTGATGCAGCTCCAGAAAAATGTCCAGTGTGCGGTGTTCCGGCAGAAAAATTTAAAGAACAGGGTGGTATGAGAGTTTGGGCAGCAGAACACGTTGTTGGTGTGGCACAGGGTGCTCCGGAAGATATCATCATGGATCTTAGAGCCAACTTTGAAGGTGAATGTACAGAAGTTGGTATGTATCTTGCAATGGCAAGAGTAGCACATAGAGAAGGCTATCCGGAAATTGGTTTGTACTGGGAAAAAGCAGCTTATGAAGAAGCAGAACATGCAGCAAAATTTGCTGAACTTCTTGGTGAAGTTGTTACAGACAGTACAAAGAAAAATCTTGAAATGCGCGTAGACGCAGAAAATGGCGCAACAGAAGGTAAATTTGATCTTGCAAAACGTGCAAAGGCACTTAATCTTGATGCCATTCATGACACAGTACATGAAATGGCTCGTGATGAAGCGAGACATGGTAAAGCATTCGAAGGACTTCTTCAGAGATACTTCGGATAAGATATAGCCGAAAGGCAGAACGAATTCAAATGATAAAAAGTAATATGATATAGATTTAAGCCAAATTGATACTCCTAATTATAAAAAGAGAGAGGGCGGGAAACCGCTCTCTCCTTTTTGTATTATAATAAGAAATAAATCGTTTGACTGGTTCGTATGATATTTAATGATTATTCAAACCTTCCGCATAGGATAAAAGTTTTTCACGTCCGACATCGTCCATTTCTTTTGCAAGAAGAATCAATCGACTTTCATAATAATTTAAACGTGCAGGTAATTGAGGATTTCTGATATCAGATATACCTAAAATATAATCAATACTTGTGTTAAATATTTTCGCAAGTTTCATAAGGGATTTTGCACTTGGAAAATATTTGCCTTTTTCGTATGCGCTTATGGTCTCCTGAGATACTTCTAATTCAATGCTTAAACGAACCTGTGTAATGTGTTTTTCTTCTCTTAATTCTTTGATCCTATTCATATTGTACCTCCATGTATATAACTGATGATACAATTCAAAGTTGAATATTATAGAAGCAGAGATTGTATGATGCAAAAGTTTAAAATATTAATTATACAACATAAAAATCCTCAGCACGGTTTTGAATCGGTACTCGGGGATTACTTTTATGTATAAATTTCAAAATAATATTTGAAACTATTGACAAAAAGAGTAGTCAGTGCTATCTTAGTTTATGGATATTAGCACTCCAATAGAATGAGTGCTAACAAACGAAGAGGAGTGGTCAAGTGGAACTGGATGAAAGAAAAGTTAAGATTTTAAACAGTATTATTCAAACATATTTGATTACTGGTGAACCGGTAGGCTCCCGGACCATTTCCAAATATACGGACCTGAATCTGAGTTCGGCAACGATTCGTAATGAAATGTCCGATTTGGAAGATTTAGGTTATATTATACAGCCGCACACATCGGCTGGACGTATTCCGTCAGATAAGGGATATCGTTTTTACGTAGACAATCTGATGAAAGAGAAGATTGCTGAGGTTGATGAGATGAAGAATCTCATGATTGAGAGGGCAGATAAGCTTGA
>JAFOYH010000131.1 GCA_017391465.1 Lachnospiraceae bacterium
ATCATAGGAATAAGGATACGGTTAACTACGAATCCAGGTCCTTCTTTAACTTCTACAGGGTCTTTGCCGATTTCCTGAGAAAGTGCATAAATTGTATCAAATGTTTCTTTGGATGTGTTTAATCCATTGATAACTTCTACTAATTTCATCACTGTTGCAGGATTGAAGAAATGCATGCCGATCACTTTGTCCTGACGTTTTGTAGCAGCTGCGATCTGTGTAATAGAGATAGAAGATGTATTTGTAGCAAAAATAGTTTCTGGTTTGCAGATACCATCAAGTTCTGCAAAGAGAGCTTTTTTAACATCAACGTTTTCTACAATTGCTTCAAGAACGATGTCAGCGTCTGCTGCACTTGCTTTTGTAGGATCTGTGGAGATATTGCCCATGATTGCTGCTTTTTTAGCTTCGTCCATCTTGCCTTTGGAAACTAATTTGTCAAGGCTCTTTTCAAGTTTGCCAACCTGTTTAGCAAGAATTTCTTCGCTCATATCGTTGAACACTACCTGATGACCAGCTTTAGCCATAACATGTCCGATATCAAGTCCCATCTGTCCTGCGCCAATAATAAATACTTTCATTTGAATGCCCTCCTAAAAATAAAATAAATTTTATTGATTTTGATAAAAACCCGAACGTATAGTTGTCTTTTTTTAACTTCATGACAAACTATATTTCATCACCATTATCATTCTACCCCAATATGCCCAAGAAGTAAAGTTTTTCACAGCATTTTTTTGTATTTTTTTCACTAGTATTTATTTATTATTCCAACAACTTTTGTGCATAATACATTTTTCACCTTTGTTAGTGAATTAACGACTGTAAGTTTTATACATATTTCTTGAAGTTATCATTCTTCATTTATTTTGCAGCTGCAATGACTTCAATTTCCACAAGCGCACCTTTTGGAAGATTTGCAACTTCGACACAGGAACGTGCTGGTGCATTCGTTGCAAAATAGCGTGCGTAGATTTCATTTACTGTTGCAAAATCGCCAATATTATCAAGAAAAACGGTTGTCTTAATAACATCTGAATATGTCATTCCAGCTTCCTCAAGAACGGCTCCAAGATTTTTCAGCACTTGCTCCGTCTGAGCCACAATGCCCTCACAAAGTTCACCCGTTTCAGGAACAAGTCCAATCTGACCCGATGAGAAAAGAAAATCTCCTGCTTTTACTGCATGAACATATGGACCTACCGCTGCAGGTGCATTTTTTGCGTTAATAATTGTTTTTGTCATATCTGTTCCTCCATATCTATTTCTGATCGCTCTATCAAATTCAAATCATTCTTTAGGCATTCGCTGAATATGTGCATCTTTATCATTATGTACCGTTAACTGCCATAAAGCATGCGTCACTTCTTCAATGTCTGTCTCTTTATTAAAATATGTAAATGAGAATCGTGCCGTTCCTCTTGGCCATGTACCCAAACATTTGTGTGCAAGTTCGGCACCATGATAACCATAGCTGGCAATAATACCATAATCTTCTTCCAATGCTTTGACAAGGTCTGCCTCATCCATAAAGTCTGTCTGAATGGATACAACCGGAACACGATTGTTATAACCCGGACCGATAATGTGTAAACCATTCACATGCTGCACTTTACGAATAAACTGTTCAGCACGTTTCTGACCAATACTCGAAAGTGTATATAAGCGCGTTTCCTTAATAAATTCAAATGCTTTGTGAAGTCCCGCTACGGCCGCCACATCTAATGGTTTCTGTTCAAAAACAGAACGAAGATCGGTTGTTTCCAAAGCTTCTTTTGCTTTATCGCTGGCAATAAAGCCACCAATCGTTTCCGATGCCAAAAGTCCATAACCGCCACTGAATGTTAAGATATCAATGCCCCAGATATTCATAAAAATCGGAACAAAAGCAGCTGTCTGTGCCGCATTTGCAATCATTAAAAGTCCTTTTTTTCGTGCATATTCAGCAACAGCTTTCACTTCAATCACCGTGCCGCAAACTTCCGATGCATGATTTAAAATAATCGCTTTTGTGTTATCCTTGACAAGACGATCAATTGCATCAAATGGTTTTTCACCTTTTTCTTCATCAAATAATACTAATTCTCCTTTTTCATTTCCAGGAAGAACCGTATATTCCACATCCCCTGCCATAGAATCCAATGTCCGAATGACAACATCATTTTCAATTGGAGACACCAATACATGATCTCCTTTTTTCAGTACTGCTCTCAAAATCTGTTCCTGGGCTGCATGCACACCCGCTGTAAATACAACAGACTCTGGACCTGGTCCATGAAATAAGCTGTTTAACTGAACGCGTGTATCATCTACAAGAGCCTGAAGTTCTTCAGAAGACATCGTTTCTGCTGCGTTCATCATCTCTTCAACGCCGACTGCCATTGGTTCAAGTTTTTCTACCTGATTAAAGTAAATTCTTTCCATCCTTTGAATCCTCCTGTTCTTCGAGTTATTCTTTATAATCAATATCTTCGAGCTTTTTATCAGCCTTCAGATGTACGAGAATCGGATTGTTCTTTGCTTTTTTATTTTAACATATTTCATACATTTTTGATACATACTATTCTTTATAATAAAATTTCTCAATACACAAGGAGTGCTCCTATGGACATCATCTATATTATTCTTCTTTCTCTGGCATCCATTATTGAAATCTTTATTTTATGCAAACTCATGGGATACCGACAAATTTCTCAAATGAGTATGTTTGACTATATTAATGGTATTACCATCGGCAATATTGCAGCTGAAATGGCCACTTCGCTTGAAGACAACTTCCTTCATCCGCTGGTCGCCATGATTGTTTATGCTCTCGCAGCCATATCCCTCTCCTGGATCAGCAGCAAATCGATCCGTGCCAGACGTTTTCTTTCAGGAAAACCCATGCTTCTGTTAAACAATGGAAAATTATACGAACAAAATTTTAAAAAATCCAAAATCGATCTGAATGAATTTCTCACCCAATGCAGGGTCAGCGGATATTTCGAACTTTCCCAATTGGAATCTGCCATACTCGAAGAAAATGGTCGAATCAGTTTTCTTCCAAAAAGCGAATATCGACCATTAATCCCCAAAGATATTCAATTATCTCCTCAAAAAGAACTTGTCAATGCCATCCTCATTATCGATGGCAAACCGCTGCATCAAAATCTTAAAGCATGCGGCAAAGACATGACCTGGCTAAATCGAGAATTAAAAAAACATGGTGTTTCCCATACTAAAGAAATCTTTCTTGCCACCTATGATTCAGACAACAAATTGTCAATCTATGGATATACAGGCAATACGGTCCCATCCGATTTTTTGTCTTGATCAATGTACCTGATACGTCTCTGTCGTGCTTCATGTGAAAACCATGCCATACAACTTTTTATGAATGTTATCTTCCTATTCATGGTTTTCGAACCACTGTTTAACACTGAAATAATCGCCTTTTAATGTTCCCTGAATCATCTGGGACTGACCACCGCCTTTGCCATCAAAGAACTGACGAATTTCCTGGCCTAAATTTTTCGCCTGACCGCCCAGGTCAATGAGCACGTAATTCATCTGACTGTCGCCATTTTCAGACAAAGCAAGAACACGATCTACTCGCTTTGAAAGCAGACTGGCATATTCTCTCAAATCATTTCCCTTTAACGCATTCTCCATCACACAGATGGATCCATCTTCGAGCTCTGCATTCTGTGCTTTAACTGCCATATATTCCCTCTTCATCTGCATCATGGAATATTTTAAATCTCCAATCTCTTTCAAAAGACGTTCTACACCCTCAGAAACTTCACCGGTCTTTGCAGACAGCAAATGGGATATTTCCACAACACTATCGTGTTTTTTTCGATAATCTTCCATGGCACGATTACCTGCCAACATGGAAATACGAACGCCACCTTTATAATTCTGAACAGATAAAATCTTAATCATCCGAATCTCACCCGTTCGAAATGGATGCGTTCCGCAGCATGCACAAAGATCGTATCCTGGAATCTCAACAATACGTACATCACCTTCAATTTCTTTTTTACTGCGATAGGACATGGCATCCAGTGCTTTTTTCTCCGGTGTCTGAATAATTATCGGAAGATTGGCTTCAATAGCCTCATTAGCTTCAATTTCAATCAAACGTACCTGTTCGGCTGTAAGCTCCCCATTAATATCCAGTGAAATTGCATCCGTCCCCATATGAAATCCCACATTATCGTACCCAAATCTTCGATGAATGATTCCTGATACAATATGTTCTCCTGCATGGTTCTGCATATTCGAAAATCTCAGGGACCAATTCAGTTTTCCTTGAACCTTTTGTCCTTTCATCAATGGTTTTTCCGTATAATGCCAGATCGTTCCTTCTTTTTCATGGGTATCTAAAACCCGGACATCATCCAGCCAACCTCTGTCTCCTGGCTGGCCGCCGCCCTCTGGAAAAAAAGCCGATCGGTCCAGACCAATATGATATATTCCCTTCTTTTCTACACATTCCGTAACCGTTGCTTCAAATTCCTGTATATAGGGATCTATTTCAAATAATCGTTCTGTCATCTTAAATTCTCCTGTCTTTTACAATTCTACTTTAGTCTATCATAAAATCTTTACTTTGCACATATTTACATACAAAAACAGAGAGGAAGCTCGTTAAAGTTTTCTCTCTGCTTTTATGTAATTATTCACTTAAAACCGCTTACGTCCACTGGCATCTTTAATTCCCAGTTCTTCTCGATATTTTGCAACCGTTCGTCGACTGATCTTCACTCCACGTTCTACAAGACGCTCTGTAATAGAACGATCACTTAATGGTTTCTTTTTATCTTCTTCTTCAATCACCGCAATCAAAGTATTTTTAACCTGCTCCATTGTAATCTTAACACCACTTCTTTCTGCTGAAATACTTTTTGAAAAGAAGTATTTCATTGGGAAAATCCCCCATGAACACTGAAGATATTTATCACGAATTGCACGACTAACCGTCGATTCATGAATTTCCAGCATCCGTGCAACATCCTGAAGTCTTAAAGGCTTTAAATGCCCTGTTCCGAATTCAAAAAACGCATTTTGATAATCCACAATCGTTTTTGAAACCCGCATCAATGTGGAATTTCTCTGTCCGATGCAATTCTGTATCCATTCTGCCTGACGAATCTTATCCACAATATAACTTTGAGTTTCCTTTGAGGTTTCCTTTTCCAGAACCTGTTTATAAAAGTGATTAATACCAATCTTTGGATAGGTATATTCATTTAATAAGATTTCATAATAATTCGACAGTCTCACAACCGTCACATCCGGTGTAATATATTTTAAATATCCACGCGTATCAAAACCACTTCCCGGTTTTGGATTCAATTCTTTGATATGTTCACAAGCCTTAATAATATCTTCCAGTGGAAGTTTCATTTTCTTTGCTATCACATGCAATTGATTCTTGCCCAAAAACTCCAAATATTCCGAAACAATGGTGCATGCAATCGAATCTTTCTCATGCTCACGATTCAATTGAAGCAATAAACATTCCCCAAGATTACGTGCACACACACCTGCAGGATCCAGACTTTGAAGAAGTTTTAACTGTTTCTCAACAAAAGCAATGGTTGTATCAAAACGTCTTGCAATATCCGAAAGCTCCTCTTCGATATACCCTTTGGAATCGAGAGAATAAACCATATATTGAATGACATCATACTCAAGATCTGTCAATTCAACCGTCAGCAATTGATGAAGCAAATACTCGGATAATTCTTCGCCTATATTCTCACTGTAATCCATAAGACGTTTATCTTCCGAATCTTCTCCATATTCCTGTCGATAATAAATTCGATGACGTTCATCAATGGAATCCAGCCATTCCAGTTTTTTCACAAGATCCGAAGCCTTATCCGTAACTTCATACCCTTCTTCAATATCAACCACCGGGTTTTCCAGTGCAACTTCTTTAATATATTCATTTAACTCCTGACAGCTCATCTGAAGGATTTCCATCGACTGAATCATCTTCTGAGACAAAACCTGCGTCTGAGTTACCGTCAAACGAATATCCATAAACTCACCTTATCTTTATGTAATCACTAACCTGTCTATTTCACGTCTGGTAAGCCTGCAAATCCCACAGCAAGCTCCTCATCTGTTGGAATATAATCTCCCATCGTTCCATTATTATACTTTTCGTAAGCAAACATATCAAAATATCCTGTGCCCGTCAAACCAAATACAATAGTCTTTTCTTCACCGGTTTCTTTGCATTTCATAGCTTCATCAATGGCTACTTTAATGGCATGACTGCTTTCCGGTGCAGGCAAAATACCTTCAACTTTTGCAAATTTCACGGCTGCTTCAAAAACAGATGTCTGCTCTACAGCTCTTGCTTCCATAAAGCCATCATCATACAGCTGAGAAAGCACCGAACTCATACCATGATAGCGGAGGCCTCCTGAATGGCTTGAAGAAGGAATAAAACCGCTTCCCAATGTATACATCTTTGATAATGGACACACCATTCCTGTATCACAATAATCATAAGCAAATTTGCCACGTGTTAAACTCGGACAGCTTGCCGGTTCAACAGCAATAAACTGATAATCTTTTTCCCCACGAAGTTTTTCACCCATAAATGGACCGATAAGACCACCCAAATTGGATCCGCCTCCGGCACAACCAATGATAATGTCCGGAACAATACCATATTTATCAAGGGCCGCTTTTGTTTCCAGACCAATAATGGATTGATGAAGCATAACCTGGGAAAAAACAGATCCGAGAACATAGCGATAACCTTCACGATTTGTTGCATCTTCAACAGCTTCCGAAATGGCACATCCTAAACTTCCGGATGTTCCCGGATAGGCTTCTAAAATTTTACGTCCAACCTGTGTTGTTTCCGATGGCGAAGGAGTCACATTGGCTCCATATGTACGCATGACTTCACGACGGAATGGTTTCTGTTCATAGGAGCATTTAACCATGTAAACTTTACAATCCAGTTTTAAATAAGCACATGCCATAGAAAGTGCTGTACCCCACTGACCGGCGCCTGTTTCTGTTGTTACGCCTTTCAGTCCCTGATGTTTCGCATAATACGCCTGTGCAATTGCTGAGTTTAATTTATGGCTGCCTGAAGTATTATTTCCTTCAAATTTATAATATATTTTTGCTGGTGTATCCAGCTCTTTTTCAAGACAATACGCACGAACCAATGGCGATGGTCGATACATTTTATAAAAATTTAAAATATCCTCTGGAATATCAAAATAAGCCGTTGTATCATCCAATTCCTGTTTCACCAATTCATCACAAAAAACTTTACTAAGTTCTTCCGCAGTCATCGGTTCAAAGGTTTCCGGATTCAAAAGAGGTGCCGGTTTATTTTTCATATCAGCACGGACATTATACCACTGCTTTGGCATCTCATGTTCTTCAAGATAAATTTTATAAGGGATTGTTGTCTGTTTTGTCATTGTCTTTACCTTCCTTTCTGCATCAATAAATCTGCATCAATAAAAGCCAGCAGAGTACCTTTCATGTATATACACCCTAAAATGCTTTATATCTTATAAAAAAATCCTATAGTAAAAAATTACTATAGGACAGATTCTATACATTCCATCTGCGGTGCCACCTATATTCATCCTCTAACGGATGCGCTCTGCCATGTACCAACATACATGCTCCAATATAACGGTTGGAATCCGTCGCCCCTACTTCTGAGTTCACAGATTTCAGTTTGCCCTCACAAGTCCATTCATCTCTAATATCATATCGTGTTCTCACCATCCACGACTCTCTGGGAATGCCTCTTAAAAACTACTCCTCTTGCTCATCGGTTTAAATATGGATTCATTATAATGCCGCTTGACCACTTTGTCAAGACAAAGCATTCAGGCATTTTCTTTTTGCACTGTAAATTATCTGATATTACTCCATGAATAAAGGTGTTGAGTAGTATCGGTCACCACTGTCCGGAAGCAAAGCAACAATGGTTTTCCCTTTGTTTTCCGGACGTTTTGCCAAATCAATAGCCCCTTTTAAAGCAGCTCCTGAAGAGATGCCGACCAAAATACCTTCCTGTTTTGCAAGTAATTTTGCAGCCCAGAATGCATCTTCATGATCCGCTTTATAGATTTCGTCGTAAATTTCCGGATCTAAAACTGCAGGTACAAATCCTGCTCCGATTCCCTGAATCTTGTGTGCCCCTGCATTACCGCCGGAAAGTACCGGAGAATCCATTGGTTCTAAAGCAACTAAATGTATGTCAGGATTTTTAGATTTCAAGTATGCACCGGTTCCGGTTAATGTTCCACCGGTTCCTACGCCTGCAATAAAAATATCCAATTCACCATCCGTGTCTCGCCAGATTTCCGGACCTGTTGTTTCTCTGTGCGCTTTGGCATTGGCTGGATTATCAAACTGTCCCGGAATAAAACTGTCTGGAATCTCTCTCGCCAGCTCTTCTGCTTTCGCAATAGCTCCGCTCATACCTTTTGAACCGTCCGTTAATACAATTTCTGCACCATAGGCTTTAAGAATATTTCTTCGTTCAACGCTCATTGTCTCAGGCATAGTTAAAATGACCCGATATCCCTTTACTGCAGAAATTGCTGCAAGACCAATCCCTGTATTTCCTGATGTTGGTTCAATAATAACCGAACCCTGTTTTAATAATCCACGTTCCTCTGCATCTTCAATCATGAATCTGGCTGCACGGTCTTTGACACTTCCTGCAGGATTCAAATACTCGAGTTTTACAAGAATTCTCGCCTCGAGTCCTAAGTTTTTTTCAATTTTTTTCACTTCAAGTAATGGTGTATTTCCAATCAATTCTAAAAAATTCTGATATATCTTTCCCATCCTGTTCCTCCTATACAGATGAATCTCTTTTTTTCTTATGTGGCAAGTATAACGAACATTCCCCATTTGTCAAGTCGGTTTTTTATGGCAAATCACGGATTCTCTGACGAACAGGCAAAACCATGGATGGTGAAACCGACAATTCGTCAATCCCCATATCTATAAAATCCCCCGTCAATTCGAGATCAGCCCCGAGTTCTCCACAAATACCAACCCATATGCCTGCATCATGACCATTGTGTATGGTCATTTTAATGAGTCGAAGTATGGCTTCATGATGGGCGTCAAAAAAAACATCCAGCTTTGGATTCTGACGATCAATAGCCAATGTATATTGAGACAGATCATTCGTTCCGATACTGAAAAAATCCACTTCTTTTGCAAGCTGATCACTGATCAATGCTGCCGCTGGTGTCTCAATCATAATGCCCTCTTCAACATCACCCATACAAACACCTGCATCTTTGAGTTCCTGACGTACTTCTGTCGCTAATTCTTTTATTTTCTTTATTTCATTCAGGGAAATGATCATTGGATACATAATCGAAATGTTTCCATAGGCACTTGCCCGATAAATGGCACGCAGCTGCGTTTTAAACAACTCGGTCTCATTCAGACAAATTCGAATCGCACGATATCCCAGAGCCGGATTCTCCTCATGTTCTAATCCAAAATATTCAATCTGCTTATCTGCTCCAATGTCTAATGTTCGAATAATGACTTTTTTTCCAGCCATGATCTCTGCGACCTGTTTATACACCAGAAACTGTTCTTCTTCCGTTGGAAAATCTTCTTTTTCCAGATATAAAAATTCACTTCGAAACAGTCCAATACCTGCTGCATCATTTTCAAGTGCAGACATGACATCCGCTATGTTTCCCACATTGGCAAAAAGCTGAATCTTTTTCCCGGATTTTGTTTCATCCGACTTACCTTTTAATGTTTCAAGAAGTTTACGTTTATACAGCTCCTTTTCTTTTTTCACTTTCATTTCATGGAGCACTTCCTGCGTGGGTTCAATATAAATATATCCGGTTGTACCATCCACAACAGCAAACTTTCCTTCGCAGTCTTTCGGAAAATCCACACCGATCACCGCAGGAATATTCATCGTACGTGCTAAAATTGCTGTATGAGAATTTGCCGAACCGAAACGTGTCACAAACGCCAGAATCTTCGATTTATCCATCTGTACCGTTTCACTTGGTGCAAGATCATCCGCAAAAAGAATAACAGCCTGACTTTCGGTTGTTAGAGACTCTGTTTGACCCATAAGAATCTGTAACACTCGACTGGAGACATCTTTGATATCTGCAGCACGTCCACGCATGTAATCATCTTCCATTGATTCAAAAAGTGTGACAAAATGATCACACGTCATAGCCACTGCATATTCTGTATTGATTTTCTGTGTTCGGATCATATTCTCAACAGCCTCGACATAATCGATATCTGATAACATCATCTGATGTACACGAAAAATGGCTGCATTTGCTTCTCCAACTTCATGAACAGCCTTCTCATACAGTTGTTCCAATTGTTCTTCTGCCAGAGAACAGGCTTCCTGATAACGATGGATTTCCATATCAACATCTTTCACATGTTCCCGTACAACCGGATTATCTTTCCGTTTATGGACACCAATAGTACCAATGGCAATGCCGCCAAATACCGATTTGCCTTTTATTGTTATCATATCCATCTGTCCTCCTTAGGGCTGTTTCTTTACAAGCAGCCCATCAGACAAAATCACTTATTCTTCTATGACTGCCTATTCATAAAATACTTCGTCTAAATATAATCCCTGTGGCGGTAACGTCATGCCTGCCTTTTCCCGATCTTTAGTGAGAAAAACCGCTTTGATCGATTCAGGTTCACGATCCCCCGTTCCCACTTCAATCAACGTTCCTGCCATAATTCGAACCATATTATATAAAAATCCATTGCCTTCAAAAATGAAATCAATTTCTCGTTCTTTCACTTCAAAATCGATTCGGCTCACTGTACGAATTGTCGATTTATTTGTTTTCTTAACAGATGAAAAACCCTTAAAGTCATGTTCTCCAACCATCATAGATGCTGCCTTTTTCATGAGACCCACATCCAAACGGTCAAAACAATACCATGTATATTTACGATCAAAAACACATGGCACATCTCCAATACCTATACGATAAACATAACGTTTCGATTTTGCATTCAAACGGCTGTGAAAACGTTCAGGCACATCTGCCACATACAAAACACCGATGTCCTGCGGCAAATACCGATTCAGATAATATTTCATCTCCCAGCATTTCATCGTACTGTCCGTATGAAAATTCGCAACCTGACCACGTGCATGAACCCCTGCATCCGTACGTCCTGATCCAATAACTTCTATCTCTTCGCCCGTCATCTTTGAAAGAACTTCTTCAAGTTTTCCCTGAATGGTTGTTCCACCACTTTTCTTGCCAAGTCGCTGCCAGCCATCATAACGGCCACCATCATACTCTAAAAGTAATTTAATATTTCTGCTCATAGTATACCCCTGTATGTTTAAATTATTGATATTAACTATTTTAAATGAAAAAACAGGGTATGTCCATGTCAAAGAACATCCCTGCTTCATATTTTTTCTCGATCGAATACGATTATGCATATTTCTTACTGAAATTTAAAACACTTCACCCAGTGTGGTGTTACACCTTCCGGATTTAGATTCACTTTTTCCGGACGTTGTGTTGCACAAATATCACAGCGGCTTGTACAACGATGATAGAATGGACATCCTTCACTTTCTGCATCCCCGCGACTCTGTTCAGAATCCGTAATCTTTTGAAGTTTACGCTCTCCTGTCAAAATCGAATGAAATAAAAGCTGTGTATATGGATGTTTTGGATCTTCGTAGATTTCTTCAACTTCTGCCTCCTCAACAATCTCACCGAGATACATAACGATAACTCGATTACAGAAGTTGCGTACAATATTTAAATCATGTGAGATAAACAAATACGTCAATTCACGTGTCCGATGCAAGTCTAAAAGAAGGTTTAATACCTGAGACTGAACCGTCACATCCAAAGCCGATACAGGTTCATCCGCAACGATAAATTTGGAATCTAAAATCAAAGATCCGCCAATACTGATACGCTGGCGCTGACCCCCGGACAACTCGCTTGGATAACGATCTGCATAAGATGGATCAAGACCAACCTGTGTCAACATCTGATCGACCAGTTCTTTTCGTTTGGCTTTATCTTGCATCCCATGGATTTTCAGGGGTTCTTCTAAAATCCAGCCAATTTTTTTTGTTGGATTTAAAGAACTGTATGGATCCTGAAAAACCAGCTGTGGATGTTCTTCTTTGACATTTAATGTTCCTGTGTAATTTTTGTTTAAACCAACAACGCACTTAGCTAACGTGGACTTACCACAGCCACTTTCTCCTACCAGGCCAAGAATCTCACCGCGCTTAATATGAAAATCAACATTCTGAACCACATGTTTCTGTTCTTTCTTTCCAAACATTCCTTTGCCTTTGACCGAATAATACACATTCAGATTTTTAGCTTCAACAACGTAATCTTCCTTACGCATGTCCTTTCTGTTTGTAGGAATTGCCGCAATCAAATGCTTTGTATAATCATGCTTTGGATGGTATAAAACATCTTCTGTATAACCTTCTTCAACAATCTTTCCTTTATACATAACAATAACACGCTGACAAACTTCTTTAACAACATTTAAGTCGTGAGAAATAAACAAAATGGATGTATTTGCTTCCGAATGAATCTTTCGAAGCAACTGTAAAATCTGTGCCTGAACGGTAACGTCCAAAGCTGTCGTCGGCTCATCACATACGAGAATCTTCGGCCAGCAGATCATAGCCATGGCAATCATCACACGCTGACGCATACCACCAGACAACTGATGTGGATATTTCTGACATAACTCCTCAGGTTTTGGAAGTCCAACATTTGCCAGAATCTCGATAACTCTTTCGTGTATTTCTTCGTCTGACATGGATGTATGAATCTTTAAGCTTTCAGCCACCTGCCATCCGATCTTTTTCACCGGATTAAGAGATGTCATCGGTTCCTGAAAAACCATAGACATATCATTCCCCTGAATTTTTGCAAGTTCCTCATCGGACACTTTTAATAAATCTGTACCATTGAAGAGAATCTCTCCGGACAAAATCTGCGCATCTGGTTTTTTAAGTCCCATAATCGTCTGAACAGTAATCGTTTTTCCAGATCCGGATTCTCCAACAATGCCAACAATCTCTCCGCGGCCAATGGAAAAATTCACATGATCAACAACTGTATGCAGTCCCTCTTCATCCGGGAATCCAATGGTTAAATTATTGACTTCTAAAAGTTTTTCTGCCATCGCTTTCTCCTATCTGGTCTGGTGCACACGCAGGCCTTCACTGATCATACTGAAACCTAAAATAATTACAACAATAATAAGCCCTGGAAAAATAACATACCATGGTGCACTCTGCATATATCCCTGTGCATCCGAAAGCATTAAGCCCAAACTTGGTTCCGGAGGCTGAACACCAAGACCAAGATAACTCATACTTGCTTCTGCAAGAACTGCATTGTTAAAACCAACGGTTGCACTTGTAAGCATACTTACCAACGCATTCGGCAAAATATGCACAAAAATAATTCGAAACTTGCTCGCCCCCATAACCTGAGCACTCTTAACAAATTCCAATTCTTTATAACGAATCATCTCACTTCGAACGATACGGGCATAACTTGGAATAAACAAAATACCCAGTGCAAGAATGACATTCATCTTTCCCGGTCCTAAAATACTGATGAAGATTAACGCTGTTAATACACTTGGAAACGCACTGATCGCGTCCGAAATACGCATCACAACTTCATCAATCCATCCGCCAAAAAAGCCTGTAACAGAACCAATAATCGTTCCAAAAACAACACCGATGCCGACCGTACAAAGAGCAACGAAACATGTCGTTCCCATACCATTCATGATTCGG
>JAFOYH010000104.1 GCA_017391465.1 Lachnospiraceae bacterium
ATTCACATTGGCCTGAACGGCGTCAATCACTGCACTTGTCACTTTGCCTTCGGCATCTACAGTCACACCTGTCACCGTAACATATCCTGTGCCAGGCCATCTTCTTCACCTGCATTGACAGAGGAATCAATCATTGTATTTACACCAAGACCAATCGCATCGCCTTCTTTAGCACCGGATACATTGGCATTACCGATAGCCTTTACAACAAGCCACTGGAAGTTGCCCGGATGCATGGTACATCCTGCAGTAAGATCTGCATCGTCTGCTGCGATTGCAGAAATTTCATCGGCATTCTTCCCAATACAGTATGCTGCAAATGCGTCTGCCTGTTCATTCCATTCTTTTCCAATAGAGGAAGCCACTTTCATACCATAAGCATCACCCAATTCCTGTTTGGACTGGAACTGAGTATCTAAAGCAGTAAGGACTTTGCCTTCTTTATCAAAATTAATTTTTATCTGTGCTGCATCAATCGCACAGGATACAACTTTACCTTCACCATCCACAGTAACTACTGCAATGCTCACATCAGCCTGTGCAAGACCATCGTCTTCGCCTGCATCTACAGACTTGGAAACACTTGGCATCAATGCAAGACCTGTTTTTAAACCATCTGTTGTTTCTACTTCAACTTGCTCATTCTTAACAGCAGAGCCATCATATACAACACGGCCGCTGCAGCCTGCAAGAACTCCCATCATCGTGCAGATTGTCACAAGTAATAATGCTGTTCTTTTCTTCATTCAATGATTCTCCTTTTCTATGTTCATCAAAACTTATTTTCCTAGAAGAAAATGTTCTGGAAACACTGACTTGCCAAAAACAGAAGTAATGCATTGGCCAATGGTGCCAGTTTACCAAACGCTCCGGTATCCATTCTTCTTCCAATGGATTCATAGCAAAGATCAATCACGAAGAAGACCACCACACCGGCAGCAAAGAGTTTCCATACCGGAACTCCAAATGTAAGACCTGCACACAACGGCAATACACTAAAATTAAGTCCGGCAAGAAGGGATCCGCCAAAACGTTCACTCTGATATCCCTTATTCATATAATAAACAACCGCACAGGACAGGGCACTGATTGCCACCATCATCAAAACATTCATTCTCGGAAGGATGATGTATGGGAAAAAACTTCTTGCAATGACACCTGCCAGACAGACAAGTACCGTTACGATACTTAAAACTATATTCACAAAATATATATTCTTTTTCATATCAACCTACCATTCTGTAGCACTGGAAGAAATATCTGCTCCGGTGACATATGCGGATGCAGAATTCGCTGCCTTTGCCAACGATTTTGAAGTTACTGTTGCACCTGCCATGGCGTCAACATCTGTTCCAATCTCTGCAGTTCCTTTCGTTCCAAGAAACTGACTTAAAAATTCAACATTATCAAGGGCTCCCTGACCAAGTCCGTAAGTTTCTGCCATATCCATCACGACAAGACCAGTCACTGCACCTTCCTGATCGACACCGACCATCACTGTCATATCGTCCACATAGCCAGCCACGCTTGTTTCGATCACATAGCCATTCGTCCCTTTATAAACACCGATAATATTTGCATCTTCACCTTCGTAAGTTTCTTCAGTAAATTCTGTACATCCAGGCAAAAGATGTTCCATAACAAACTGCCGGTCTTCGGCACGTTTTTCTGTCTCCGAAATCTTAAGAACTGCAGATGCACCAAAAAGGACGGCTGCAGATCCCACAAGAACAATGACCGGAAGAAGCATATTTTTCAGATTCATTGTGCTCCTCCTTTCTGCAAACCAAAACGACGAGGTTTTGTCTTTTCATCGATCACCCATGACAACGCATTCATAACTAAGATAGCATAAGTCACACCTTCTGGGAAAATCCCTGTATAACGGAACAATACAGTAAGCGCACCGGCGCCAATGCCATAAAAAATCTGTCCAAATGGTGTCACTGGTGAAGATGAATAATCGGTCAGCATAAAAATACCGCCAAGCATTACACCGCCGCCAAGAATACTATAGAGCATCCATTCCATTGGATTGTTGCCTTTATTAAAAATCAATGTTAATACAGCAATCGTTGCAATATATGCCACAGGGATTCTTGGAGTGATCACTTTTCTTGCAACGAGATATGCGCCACCAATCAAAAGAGCAAGCGCAGATACTTCACCGATACAACCTCCAATATTTCCAAGGAACATATCCATCACTGTTGCTTTCGGCATTGTATTCATGACCATATCATGAAGTGGTGTGGAACCAGATACTGCATCCACCGGTACATTAACAGAAAGTTTTGTTCCCGCCGCTAAGAAACGTGTCACATACACAGGACATACAGCTACTAAGAAAGCACGTCCGCCAAGCGCCGGGTTGAATGTGTTCTGTCCAAGGCCTCCGCACATTCCTTTAACAACGATCACCGCAAATAAGCTTCCGGCTGCTGCCACCCAAAAAGGCACAGAAGCAGGAAGTGTCAGTGCTAATAAAAGACCTGTAACTGTTGCAGAAAAATCCATGACCGTACTTTCTTTTATTGTAACCATGCGCCACACGACTTCTCCAGCCATCGCCGAAATCACACTTACCAAAATAACTAAGAGTGCTCGTACACCGAAGAAAAAAACGCCGGCAATAATCGTTGGAAGAAGCGCAATAAGCACATCCTTCATAATACGATCTGTTCGTTCATTCCCCCGAATATGTGGGGAAGATGTTGTTACTAAATTCATTTATTTCCCCTCCTTCAAGGCTGCTTTGCCCGCCCGGAATGTTTCCACCAACGGAAGCTTTGCCGGACATGTGTAAGAACAGCAACCACATTCCATACAATCAATTAAGTTGTAGGTATGTAATAAATCTGTTCGTTCTGCTTTTCCAAAACGATATAAATAAAGCGGTTGAAGATGCATTGGACATACATCCACACACTTACCACAACGGATACATTCTGTTCCCTTTGTATTCTCCTGAACATTCAGACACAATACGGAACCTGTTCCTTTAATCAAAGGAACTTCCAATGTTCCCTGGGATTTGCCCATCATCGGACCACCGGCAATTACTTTTTCCAGATTCTCTGCAGGTCCACCCGCTGCTTCAATGATATGTGCGAAAGATGTTCCAATCGGAACCATATAGTTGGCTGGATTTTTAACCGCTTCACCCGTAACGGATACCGCTCTTTTTACCAAAGGCATGCCTTCATAAACAGCCTGATGAACCATCGCTGCTGTTGCTACGTTAAATACAGCACAACGCACATCCCTTGGAAGGGATCCTGCAGGAACTTCTCTTCCGGTGACTACTTTCACCAACTGCTTTTCCGCCCCCTGCGGATAATGGGTTGGATAAATCTTCAATGTTATCTCCGGATAGTCTTTTAAATGCTCCGTTAAAATCCTTGCGGCCTCTTTTTTATTATCTTCCATAGCAATAATCGTTTTCTCCGGTGTCAAGGCCTCTCTCAAAAGAGAAATACCCGAAAGGATACGCTTAGGTTCTGCAATCATTAATGCATCATCCGCTGTAATGTATGGTTCACATTCACAGGCATTAATAATCAACGTATCGATCTGCTTCAAACTCGAAATTGCCTTAACATCTGTAGGGAAGGTTGCTCCCCCCATACCTACCAAACCCGCTTCACGGATGATATCAAACAGTTCTTCTGCTGTCAGATTTTCCGGATTATGGTGTGGCGCAATTTTTTCATAAAGTGTATCTTTAAAGTCATTTTCAATAATGATTGCCATTCCAGTGCCGCCATTTGGATGTGGCACAGATTCGATTGCAGTTACTGTTCCTGACACTGATGCATGTACAGGCACACATAACCCTTCACCATCTCCAATCTTCTGGCCCAAAAAAACCTGGTCCCCAACGGATACCAATGGTGTACACGGTTTACCGATATGCTGAAGCATCGGTATAACAACCTGTTTTGGACTTTCAATGGCGGTCAACTTTTTCCCTGCCGATAACTCTTTTTTATCTGCCGGATGGATTCCACCAAAAAACAGTTTTTTCATTACTTCACCTCTCCTATATTTGTTTGTATCATGGAAAAATCAGTCGAACATAGCGTTTTAACTGAAATTCCGTTATTATATTAACAATATCATCAATGCATTTCATTGTCAATATTGATATCAATTATTATTTTTGATATATTTTCCAATTCTCTAAAACTGTCAATTTTCATGGCATAACCTTCCGGTTTTCCAAACCCAAAAGCGGCCCAGATAAATGGTATCCCGGCAATCAATGCAGCTTCATAATCCCCTTGCGTATCCCCGATATAAACTGCATCTTTTATATCATACATTGCCATAAGTGTTTTTATCGTTCTTCCTTTATCCGTCTGAGTATCTCCAAAACACAAATGTCCTGAAAAAAGATGTTCCACTCCAATCTTTTGCATGGTAATTTCAGGATATCCTTTCTGACTATTGCTTACAATGAACAAACGATAATTCTTTGCCAGCTCTGTCAGTGTTTCTTTCACACCTTCGAAGGCAATGGCTTCACTTGCATTTTCACGAAGAAAAGCATCTTCCCTCTCCATGCATCGTTCCATCAATGCATAACGTTCCGATACTTTCATATCCGAAAACATCAAATCTGCAATTTCTGACATGGTCTTTCCAAAAAGTGCTTTAAGCTGCTCTGCATTAACACAATACTTTTCAAGTCCCTCATCTCGAAGCTGTAAATTATACCCATCGGCTACAAGAGCTCTGGAATCCCAAAGTGTCCCATCAATATCGAAAATCAAACTTTCTGCTTTCATGTCCCTTTCTCCTTATTGTTTTCTACAAAACACGGTAAATGATAATTGCTATAATCATTCCTAAAATACTTGCAATCGAAATCTTAATCGTTAATCCAAAAGTAAGAACCAAAATGCCCAAGTCTAAAATCATCGGCTGAGAAAGACCAAACACCTGACCGTAACCCAGCCAGCTAAGGAATGGTATGCCAGCTGTCAATGTTCCAATAAAACCTCCCAGGACGATTCCACATAAAATTAATATAAGTAATGCCCATGCATTTTTACTTCCTGCACCACGCATTTATTGTCACCTCTTTTTCTTATTCTGTACTGCTGATTATTGACTCAAATAGTTCACAGCCGCCTGAAGCTGATTATCTTCTTCGTTTTCCGAATCATATTCTACAATCACATCCGGTTCAATACCTTTACCATGAATACCGATACCGTCTGGTGTAAAATATTCGGATGTGGTTAATTTCATTGCAGATCCGTCTTTTAACGGAATGATTGTCTGTACAATACCTTTACCAAAAGTTGTTGTTCCGATAATCTCTGCTTTGTCATAATCTTTTAATGCACCCGCAAATATCTCAGATGCACTGGCCGTATTTCCATTGACAAGAACAACCATTGGCACTTCAATGCAGTCCGGATTTTTTGCCCATTCTTCTTCGCGCTCACCATTTTTGTCTTCTGTATAAACAAGCAGGCCTTTCGGAAGAACCGTTTCCAGAATGCTGCACACACTGCTCATAAGACCGCCACCGTTGTCACGAAGATCAAAAATCAGGCTTTCCATTCCCATTGCTGTTAATTCTTCCACTGCAAAATTAAACTGATCTACAGTAACCTCATCGAATTCGGTCAATTGAATATAGCCAATATGATTGTCAAGCATCTTGTGTGTCACTGTTGGTACATTGACCACCGCACGAACAATTTCAAAATCAATATATTCATCTTCTGACGGACGGTACATGGTTACATTAACCCGTGTTCCCTCTTCACCTTTTAATTTGGCAACAACCATATTCAGATCCATACCGGTAACCTCTTCACCTTCGACAGCAAAAAGGATATCATCTTTTTTAACACCCGCATCTGCAGCCGGCGCACCTTCAAATGGATTTACAATGGTAATGATTCCCGTATTCATATTCTGAGACACATAAGCGCCAATACCCGAATAAATTCCTGAAGAGGATTCCATAACTTCTGCGAATTCTTCCGCAGTATAATACGTGGTATAGGATTCTTCAAGGCCTGCCACATAACCAAGATAAATCATTTCTTCCAATTTCTCTTCGTCAATTTCATCCTCATACAGATAATGCTTGTCAATGACCTGATCTATGAGTGTCAGTTTACTTTCAATATAATCATAACGGTGTCCGATTCGTGACATATCTTCTATAACCGCATCTTTTACACTCGAAACACCAAAGGTAAGCACTCCCATAAATGCCATGCCTGCCAAAAATATACCTATGTTTTTTGATTTCATAATTTCATACCTTTCATGTATCATGCTTATTTGAATATTTTACACGAATTTCTTTCATATGAAAAGAACAACCCGCATAAATAAAAATAAGAACAAGAAATCTTATTCTTGTCCTTATTTTTTATGTAGATATAAATACTATTCGATTTTATCAAGGGCTTACATAACCCAATGGGTCTACCCAATATCCATTATATCCGCCGGAAGATCCCACCATGATACCAAAGTGAAGATGTGCACCGAAAGAATATCCTGTGTTACCTACAGCTGCGATACATGTTCCGGCATCTACGTACTGTCCGGAACTTACATACAATGCAGATGCATGCATGTAAACACTAAGCACACCGCCGCCGTGATCGATAACAACCCAGTTACCTGCACTGCTGCTCCAGCCTGCGATCCATACGGTTCCGCTTGCTGCTGCATAAATTGGAGAACCATGAGGTGCACCAATGTCAATACCGTTATGAAGACCGCCGCGCCATGCCTGATAACCAAATGTATCTGTTAAATAATAGGTATCACTTGGCCAGATCCATGAACCGTATGCCGGTTTTGAAGAGCCGGATACGTTAGGTACATAACCGCCGCTGGAAGCCTGCTGGCTGATTGCCTGCTGGATTTCATATAAAGCCTGTTCTTCTTTACGGATACTGTCTTCCAATTCTGCAATAACTTCTTGTGTATATGCAATGGAATCATTCAATGCACGAATATGTTCTGCTTTTTCTTCGAGAAGAATTTCGAGTTCTGCCTGCTGAGCTTCAAGTTCTGCTTTTAAAGCTTCAAGTTCTGCCTGCTGAGCTTCTAACTGTTTTTCGAGTTCTTCAATCTGCATACGTGTCTGCATCAGATTGTTCAAAAGATTGTTATCATAATCTGAAATCTTTGAAATGTACTCTGTACTATTCAGGAAAGATGCCATATCTTTGGCAGCAAAGAGAATTTCAAGATAACCTGTATCTCCTTTTTCGTACATAACTTTAATACGAAGTTTTAAAGTTTCATACTGCTGTCTTTCTTTTTCTCTGGCAACTTCCAAATCTTTTTTTGTCTGCTCCAACTCTGCCTGAACTCTTGCAAGTTCAGCATTTGTTGCATCAATCTCAATCTGAAGAGCTTCAAGTTCAGCATCTAACGCCTCAATCTCTGCTTCTGTCGCTGCCTTATCCGCCTCAAGCTCTTCAAGAACTTCTGCCTGTTCGGCTTTCTCCTCCTCCAAAGCATCAATCTCGTTCTGTTTAGCCTCTTTATCCGAGGCATCTACAGCAAATGCTGTCATACTCATTGAAAATACCATAACAAAAGCCATTAACAATGCAATGAACTTTGTATGTAAATATTTCATTCTTTTACTTCCTTTCTATACACGTACGTGCTTACGTGAAGTTAATGAACTTCCAATCAAACCAATGCCTAAGCCAATACCGAGAGATACCGGAATAAGAACATTGAAAACACTGTTTACATCTAAGAACGTAAGAATGCTCTGTAAAATCGCAAACTGTCCTAAGACGTACTCAATAACCACCGGATAAAGGGCTCTTATAATAATCACCGGAATGGCGGAGCCAATCAGACCAATGGTCATACCTTCAATAAGGAATGGTGCACGAACGAAAAGATCTGTCGCACCTACATATTTCATAATTGCAATCTCGTCTTTACGAACAGTAATACCAATTCGTACCATATTGCTGATCAGGAAAATCGCAACAAAGACCAATACTAAAATAATACCCATAGAAACATATCCAATTAAACGACTGACATTCGTAAAACTATCTGCAATGATCTCCGAAGCATTTACCTCACGGATACCTTCTAATGTTTCAATATAACTTACCAATTCTGCCTGACGTGATGTATCTGCCAGATAAACTTCTACACTGGCTGAATCCGCCAATGGATTATCCTGATCCAAACCCGCGAGAATTCCCGGATCTCCATCCGGGAAATACTGTTCTTTCATAATCTCCCATGCTTCTTCTGGAGAAATATATGTTGTTGAACTGACGATGTCATCTTTTGCATCGATCTGAGCCTGAACCTCAAGCATCTTCTCTTCGGTCACACCCGGTTCAAAGAACACAGTGACTCCGACATTGCTCTCTGCTTCATCCAACATATACTGGAAGTTTGCCAAAAGGCAATAGAAAATCCCAAACATAAACAAACATGCGGTAATCGTACCGATAGATGCAAGGGAAAACAAGCCGTTTCGGATAATATTCTTAAATCCCTGTCGGATTGTATAAAACATTTTACCAATCATTTGCTATTCCACCTTTTTCATCGCTGACAACCACACCTTTGTCAATGGTAATGACTCGTTTTTGCATACGTTCCACAATCTCCTGATTATGTGTAACAACGACAACTGTGGTTCCACGTTTATTAATATCATCTAACAACATCATAATATCCCACGCATTTGTAGGATCCAGGTTTCCTGTCGGCTCATCCGCAAGCAGAACCGGAGGATTGTTCACAAGTGCTCGTGCAAGAGCAACCCTCTGCTGTTCACCACCGGACAATTCTCCAGGGAGCGCCTCTGCTTTATCTGCCAGACCAACCAGGCTAAGCATCTGTGGCACCTGTTCACGAATGACTTTTGCCGATTTTCCAACAACACGCATGGCAAGAGCAACATTCTCATACACATTTCTGTCTTTTAAAAGACGGAAATCCTGGAATACAACACCTAAACCACGACGCATCTTTGGAACCTTTCCACGGCGCAGTCGACTAATATTCTTACTATTCAAAAAAATCTTGCCGGAAGTTGGTTCCAACTCTTTTAATAATAATTTAAACAGTGTTGTTTTACCCGAACCGCTGCTTCCAACGATAAATACAAATTCACCTTTATGAATTCTAAGGTTAACACCATTTAAAGCCGCCACGCCTGTGCTATAAGTTTTGCAAACGTTATCTAAAACAATCACGTTATGACCTCCTTTTTTCGCCAGTACTTTCGCTTTAAATTATTAATATTCAAACGTCTCCATATATCTCATATATTTTACAACCATCAATGCAATCTTGAACGTAATCGCATCTTCAAATACTCTGAGATCTAAACCTGTACTCTTCTGAAGTTTGTCCAGACGATATACTAAAGTATTACGATGAATATATAACTGTCTGGATGTTTCGGAAACATTTAAACTGTTTTCAAAAAACTTGTTAATGGTTGTCAATGTCTCTTCATCAAGATCATCCGGAGATTTTCCGTCGAAAATCTCTTTAATGAACATCTTACACAACGGAACCGGCAACTGATAGATGAGACGACCAATACCAAGATTGCTGTATGCAACGATTGGGCGTTCATTATAGAAAATCTTGCCTACATCAAGTGCCATCTTCGCTTCTTTATAAGAACGAGATACGTCTTTAATCTCATGAATAATAGTTCCCAGAGCAATGCGACACCGAGTCAGTCCTTCGCTGTGAAGCATATCCAAAAGACCTTTGCAGGATTTGGTTAATTCATCGTAATTCTCATTCTCTTTAACTTCGCGAACAATAATCACGCTCTTTTCATCCACAGCGGTAATAAAGTCTTTTGTCTTGCCGGTATAAATACTGCGCACAATCTCAAGACCGTTCAATTCTTTGTCACTATTCAATTCAATAATCACTGCAATACGACGTACATCCGTATCAATACGCAATTTCTTTGAACGATTGTAAATGTCCACTAAAAGAAGATTATCTAATAAAAGGTTCTTTATAAAGTTATCTTTATCAAAACGTTCTTTATAGGCAACTAACAGATTCTGAGTCTGGAAGGAAGCAATCTTCCCAACCATATACACATCATCACTGTCCCCTTTTGCCAAAATGACAAATTCAAGCTGGTGTTCATCAAACACTTTAAAAAACTGGAATCCACTGAGCACCTGGCTATCTGCAGCAGAATTCACAAAATCCAGCACCGCCTGTTCATAGTCTTCTGCATTATTCATCGTAGATGCCAATACCTTACCTTCTGTATCCATAACGCATAAATCAACTCTTGTAATAGCTTTGAGCCCTTCCATCGTCGTCTGTAAAATCTGATTCGAAATCATCTTTATCACCCTTACTTTGCAAACATATATACCAATTCCTATTCATTCATTTTATATGATAGTGCAATTATGCCAAAAAGTAAAGATTTTTTTTAACTTTTTTTATAAAACAGACCTATTAAATTTACAAAACTATTACAGAATGGTTTCATTTGCGAAACTTGTCAATTTCAAGAACTTAATAATGACCAATTTTTATTAACCGTTTTTATCCAAATTGTATATGATTTCTCGGGTTGTACATATATGTTGTGTCTGGTCAAAATGTACAAAAAAATTCTACAGTGAAAATGCCCCCATGTAAACTGGAAATTGATGGCGGCTGCGAGTGGACAAAAAAGCCATTTTGTCCGTATATTTTTCGAACAAAATGGCTTTTTCATCCCATCATGGCGTGCATAAATGACAAAGAATGATCCCCTATCTGTTTTTTAATTCACTTAACTGTCTCAAATGTGCCAACAAATCAATCGAACAGTTTTCTTTCACAATCATAATTGTTCCATTATTCTGTGTAATCAGATAATAGTTTGTGTTTGTCTCGTAAATATCTCGAATCTGATAATGATAAACAACAACATTTCCAAGGCTGCTTTCCTGTTCAATACGATCCTCATAAAAGCGGTGAGTCATCATCATATTATGCAAACGCGGATTTCTCTTGTATGCACGTTTTTCCTGAAGATAAAATACCACTTTAAAAATAATTGGCACAAGCAATGCACCAAGCACATAAGTCATATTCTTTGTTACAAATGCTACAATCAAAAGAAGCACCTCAAAAATGATGATGGTTTTATTGACATTTCTTACTTTATACAACATCAGTCGATTATATTTTTTATACTCATTAAATGTATATTCTGTCTGAGATTGAAACAATGGTTCCATGTTATTCTTTCCGCCTTTCTCCTTTTTCCTCTGTTCTTCAACAGCTTTTATTTCTGTATCAAGTATATCATCTGCTTTTTCTCTTGTCGATAAAGGTCTATAAAATAATTCATCCATCATTTCTCCTGTTCTTTGTTTTTTTCCTTGTACAAGATTCCTAAATCCTGTATACTGAACACAACAAGGTCATTATTTCAAAGGGGGTTTTTACCATGAGTGCAAAAACTGTTGTATTGAATGGTGATCGTATGAATTACGACCATCGCCTGGACTATTCGATTCTTTCTGACGAAGTGAAAGTTTACGAACAGACCGAACCATCCCAGATTCTTGAAAGAATTCAGGGATTTGACATCGCGGTTACTAAAGAGATGCCTGTTTCCGGCGATATCATCCGTCAGTTCCCTGACTCCATCAAATTGATTGTTGAGGCAGGTACAGGATATAACAATATTGATCTGGATGCTGCCAGAGAAAAAGGTATCACAGTATGTAATATTCCTGCTTACAGTACCGAACGTGTAGCTCACACAGCCATTCTTATGATCATGAATCTCGCTTCTTCTATGAAAAAACAGATTACTATGCTTCATGACAAAGATCACACAAACTTTACAAAATGTATGCAGGTGGATCATGTTGAAATCAATGGCAAGACTTTAGGCGTTGTTGGTGCCGGCAATATTGGTCGTGAAGTTATTAAAGTTGCTCAGGCTCTCGGCATGAAGATTCTTGCTTACAATGTACCAGCAATGGAAGATGAACCTGGCATTCACTTCACAACACTTGAAGAAGTTCTTTCCCAGAGCGATTATGTGACACTCCACTGCCCATTAATGACGGAGACTCGTCATTTGATCAACAAAGAAAGATTAGCTTTAATGAAACCAACCGCATTTATTGTGAATACAGCGCGTGGTCCATTGATTGACGAAGCAGCGCTTATTGAAGCACTTCAGGAAGGTCGTATTGCAGGTGCCGGTCTTGACGTTCAGGAAGTTGAACCGCCAAGCGAAGATAATCCACTTTACTATATGGACAATGTCATTCTCACACCTCATATGGGCTGGAGAGGACTTGAAACGCGCCAGCGTCTCGTTTCTATCATCGCTGATGATATAAAAAACTTCTTAGCCGGTACACCAATCAATGTTGTAAGTTAAGTGTTTAAAAACCCCATCTCCTCAGAATCTACGGAAACGATATCTTCAGAGATGGGGTTTTTTATTTTGTTTCACACATAAATTTTTTGAATCATCTTCTCACTTTTTCAACAGTTTCATTTTTCATTCCACGCAAAACATTCAGAGCCATCGGCATGGCCAGACAAAATGTCAGAATATCACTGATCATTTGACACATTTCCACCCCTTGCAGTCCCCAAAATTTAGGCAATATAAAAATCAGCGGAAGGAAGAAAAGACCTTGTCGTGCTGTCGCTAAAAGAGATGCTTCAAAAGCCTTTCCAATCGACTGTAAAAACATGTTGCTCATAACCATTCCTCCGGTCAATGTGAAACTCAAACACATATAACGAAGGGCAGCAATGCCAACTTTCGTCACATCCGGATCTCCCTTTCTGAAAATGCTGACCAATGCTGGCGCATTCATATACCCCAAAACGGATACGATAAACAAGAAAATCGTTGCATATTTCAGGCAAAAGAAAAATGCTTCCCGTACACGATCATATTTTTTCGCACCATAGTTAAAACCGCACACCGGCTGAAAGCCCTGACCAAAGCCCAGAAGCACAGAAAATGCCAACATGGTGATTCGAGAAACAATGGACATACCCGCAATGGCCGCATCGCCATAAACGCCGGCCGCCAGATTCAATGCAATTCCGGCAATACTTGCCAGACCCTGACGGCAAAGGGATGGAAAACCACCACGAAAGACTTCTTTGAAATAGTAAAAACTCAATTCCAGATTTCTCCACTGAATATGAATTCCTGGTGCACGTATGCTCATCCAGAGCAACAAAACAAAGCTCACAAACTGACTGATAATTGTTGCCAATGCAGCACCGGCAACACCCATTTCACACACAAAAATCAGTATCGGATCTAAAATAATATTAATAACAGCGCCAACGACAATGCCGACCATACCGTAGGCTGCATTCCCCTGAAAGCGCAACTGATTATTCAACACGAGAGAGGCTGTCATATATGGTGCGCCAATCAGAATATAACGCAGATAATCCATCGTGTATGGTAAAATAGTTTCTGTGGAACCCAACAGCATAGCCAACGGTTCTATAAAAATCAGACCGCCAATCATCAGCATACAGCCGGCTGCCAGTGCAGAAAAAAATCCAAAGGACGCCATCTTCGATGCTTCTTTCACATTCTGAGCACCCAATTGTCTTGATATATAATTTCCTGACCCATGCCCGAAGAAAAATCCAACAGCCTGTATAATGGCCATAAGTGAAAATACAACGCCAACAGCCGCTGTAGCCTGTGTATTAATTTTTCCAACAAAAAATGTATCGACCATATTATAAAAAGATGTGATCAACATACTGATAATTGTCGGCACAGCTAAAGAACATACGAGTTTTGGAATCGGTTCTTCCGTCATATATTTAAATTTCTGTTCTGCATTCATCGGTTCTTCTCCTCAAATAATTACAATCAACAAAAAATATAGCAGCCGTTCCCGGCTGCCATATCGCTCATGTCACAATTCATTTCTATTACAACATCTTTTTCTTACGCAATACCCATAATACAATCACACTAATGAGTAAAGTGATCAGACACACAATGGCAAAGCCCATGGAAGACGTTGCAAACGGCATACCCACAACATTCACGTTCATGCCGTACAACCCGGATATAATCGTCGGAATAGCCATGACAATTGTAATGGATGTCAAATACTTCATGACGTTATTCAATCGTCGGTCAATCATTGTAGACATTAACTCACGGGTACTGTTAATAATATCACGATAAATGGATGTCATCTCAATAGCCTGTTTATTTTCGACAATAACATCATCCAGTAATTCCTGATCTTCCGGATACTGTTCCAGACGTTTATAACGAGTCAGACGATCCAGGACCACTCCATTCGCTCGAAGAGATGTTGCAAAGTAAACCAATGTGGTTTCCAGTTCATGGAGATCGATGACATCGATGTTCTCTGTTTCACCTTCAATACGTTCTTCAATAGCTGTACGTTTCTTATCCAAAACACGCAGATCTGCCTGATACAAAGCTGCCACATAAAATAAAATCTGGTATACAAAACGCATCTTCTTCTTTGTGCTGAAATCTTTGACTCTGCCCTTAACAAATCGATGCAGTATCGGTGTATCTTCTGCACAAACCGTAATGATCATATTCTGAAGAAGGATAATACCTAATGGAATTGTCGTATACATTCGTTTTTCATGACGCACTTCAACGGTTGGGATATCGACAAGAATCAGTGTATATCCCTGTTCCAGTTCAATACGTGAGCTTTCTTCTTCATCCAATGCAGCCATAATATCATCTACGTCAATATTTAATTCATTTGCTATACGTGTTCCTTCCGCACGTGTTGGATGGATCAATTGAATCCATGAACCATCCTGAATGGAATCCAGTTCATGTATGGAACGGTCATCTGTTCTGTATATCTTAATCATTCCGAAGAACTCCCTTCTGCCGAATGCGTTATTTTTGTTTCAGAGCATAAAGGTTTGTCGCCCTCTACACCCATTTTATTCTATTATATACATAAGTTCAAAAAAAGAAAAGAAAACTTTTTAAAGTTTTACAATAATGTTTATTCATGATAGAATAAAATTTATCGCATAAATATACATAAAAGAGGTTAGACTTATGAATCATAAACTTGCTTTTAAACAGGGAATGATCGACGGCATCCCCATTGCACTGGGATATATCGCCGTCTCTTTTACATTTGGCATCCTTGCAAAAGATGCCGGACTTACCACGTTTCAGGCGGTTCTTTTGTCACTGTTGAATCTGACTTCCGCCGGACAATTCGCAGGTCTTGGTATTATTACCGCATCCGCATCCTATCTGGAAATGGCGTTTACCCAGTTGGTCATCAATCTGCGCTACTGCCTTATGTCCTGTGCTCTTTCCCAAAAACTGGATCAGGCCACACCATTTTTCCATCGTTTTTTTATAGCTTATGGTAATACGGATGAAATTTTTGGCATTTGCAGTACTAAAGAAGGCAAATTAGATCCATTTTACAGCTACGGAGCCATTTGCGTCGCTTCTCCCGGATGGGCTTTTGGCACATTTTTAGGTGTCCTTTCCGGAAGTATCCTTCCGGCAAGAGCATTGAGTGCTCTCGGTGTCGCCCTGTATGGTATGTTCATCGCCATTATTATTCCGGCTGCAAAAAACAATAAGATCATTGCCGGTGTAGTCATCATCTCTATGCTCATCAGCCTTGTTTTTACTTTGATCCCATTGCTGAATCAGATTTCTTCCGGTTTTCGTATTATTATACTGACACTGCTCATTGCCGGTGTAGCAGCACTTCTCTTCCCGGTTCCTGTGGAAGAGGAAAACGCTTAAGGAGGTGCCTCTATGTCTCACAATATTTATATTTACATCCTTGTCATGGCAGGTGTTACCTACCTGATTCGACTCCTTCCTTTGACACTCATTCGCAAAGAGATTAAAAATACGTTTATTCGTTCATTTTTATATTATGTCCCTTATGTCACTTTATCCGTCATGACCTTTCCCGCAATCCTTGACGCTACCGCAAGTTTCTGGTCAGCTCTCGTCGGATTCATGGTTGCCATCCTGGTAGCCTGGAAAGGCGGAAGTCTCGTTAAGGTCGCCGCTGCTGCCTGTATGGCTGTATTTTTCATGGAATTATTTTTATGATATACCTTTCAATCCCATAAAAAGACCATTTGGAAACGCTTCACTCTGACGTCTTTCCAAATGGTCTTTTTTAAATCAATCTCAAATGTTCAAATGCTTTCCACAGACCATCATTATCCACATCATCAGTAATATAATCTGCAACCGCTTTTGTTTCTGGTTTGGCATTGCCCATGGCCACAGCAACGGCCGTTTCCAACAGCATATCCACATCATTAAGGCCATCTCCAAAACCAATGGTATCCGAAAGATCTGCACCTACATAATTTACATATCTTCGGATTCCCGTTGCTTTTGTCTCTCCAGTACATGTAATTTCTCCATTCGTTACGGTATTATTTCCATAACTTGCGCCTTCAACTTTAAAATAACCCCCAAGCATCTTCTGAATTTCATGGATTCCAACAGTAGATCCATAATACGCTGCCTTTTCCACATTTTTACGCATTCTGGAATCTTCTTCCAGAATAACATCCGCACAAAGCACATTCCAAACGGTCGCTTCATCCAGACCTTTACTCATAAAATGTGCGAGAAATCCATCACGATTTCTCGCCGTCATAACAACCCCTTCACCTGTCTGAAGACAATATGTCCATTGGTTTTTTTCAAAATAATTGATCAGATTCATCAAAGGCTCTGTTTCGATCACATGACGATATATCTCTTTACCATCACATTCCACATAAGCTCCGGCTGCACCAATAATCCCATCAAAATGCATGGCAATGAGCTCCGGACGAATTTCACTTTTTGTACGTCCCGTACATAAAATCAGACGATGACCTGCTGCTTTGGCAAGTTTCAGAGCCTTTCTGGCAGATGACGGAATTTTCCCCTGAAAATCCATCAACGTTCCATCAATATCCAGAAAAATTAATTTCTTTTTCATTTTAAACCTCCGTCAAATCTGTTATGATAAGATAAATGATTTTTTAGAAAGGCATGGCTCTTTATGATTCAATTTATTCTTACATATCTCATCATTATAAACATTATCGCTTTTATTGCCTTTGGTGTCGATAAATGGCGTGCCCGCAATAACGCATGGCGAATCTCTGAAGCAACCTTATTTCTTCTCGCCATTCTCGGTGGAAGTATGGGTGCTTTGCTTGGAATGCATCTCTGGCACCACAAGACCAGACATTTGCATTTTCTCATCGGCATTCCACTCATCATGCTGCTTCAGGCCGTTTTTATTTTTGCGATGATACGTTTTTTATCATCCCTATTCTAAATGTTTATTTGAATTGTTTTTTACCCAGGCGGACATCCTCAACCATGTCCGCCATTTCTTTTGGCAAATCTTTCAACAAATAATTCCGATCCGTTTCTGCCTCTCGACGTTCTTCCAGAATCTGCCGAATTTCGCGACATGCAACTTCTATTTCGTCTTTCAGTCCCTGTGCCGAAAGTCGTTTTGCTCCCTGACCAAGGATGATTACCTGTTCAAGCGCATCGGATGTGGCAACAGTCACATCATATTTCCGATTCATTCGATGTACCGTCTTTTCAATATATTGATCTGCAGTTTCTGCTTCCTTTGTATACACGACATAAATATTATGATATTTATATACCTGTCCCGGATTTCCCTGCACTTTATAGGCATCAAATACAAGAATTAACGTATCCTTTCGATATCCCTGATAGTTGGATAAAATGTCCATCAGTGCATTTCTTGCACTGGTAATATTTACCTGTGCAAGATCATTTAATTCGTCCCACGCAAAAATGATGTTGTA
>JAFOYH010000014.1 GCA_017391465.1 Lachnospiraceae bacterium
AAATTCAGTTCTGCTGCCGCAGCCTTCATCTTCTTCTGAATCTGGGCTGCCAGTTTTTCCAGTTCTTTCTTGCTCATGGATTCTAAATCTTTTTCCGCATACAGTGTTTCTTCTTTCTTCACTTCCTTGGAAATGCTGATCAAATCTCGTACTGCTTTGCGGATGGTCTGCGGTGTAATACCATGAGCTTCATTATATTCTTCCTGAATCTTACGTCTTCGATTCGTCTCATCCAGCGCACGGCGCATGGAATCTGTAATCGTATCTGCGTACATAATCACATGTCCGTCTGCATTTCGTGCCGCACGTCCAATGGTCTGAATGAGAGATGTTTCAGAACGAAGGAATCCTTCTTTGTCTGCATCCAAAATAGCTACCAGTGTAATTTCCGGAATGTCCAAGCCTTCTCGCAAAAGGTTGATACCAATCAAGACGTCAAACACATTCATACGCATATCACGGATAATTTCCATACGTTCCAGTGTATCCACATCCGAATGTAAATATCGAACACGAATCCCCACTTCACGCATATAATTTGTCAAATCTTCTGCCATTTTCTTTGTCAGAGTGGTAATCATTACCTTATTACCTTTGGCAGTCTCTTTATTCACTTCGCCGATGAGGTCATCAATCTGACCTTCTACCGGGCGCACTTCCACATGAGGGTCCAACAGACCTGTCGGTCTGATAATCTGCTCTGCACGAAGCATTTCGTGTTCTGCCTCGTATGGACCTGGTGTAGCAGATACAAACATCATCTGGTCAATTTTACTTTCAAATTCCGAAAAATTCAATGGTCTGTTGTCCTTTGCAGATGGCAGACGAAATCCATAATCCACCAGTGTAGTTTTTCTGGACTGGTCACCTGCATACATGCCTCGTACCTGCGGTACTGTCATGTGAGATTCATCTATTATAATAAGAAACTCTTCCGGAAAATAATCCATCAAAGTATGCGGCATTGCTCCCGGTTCCAGTCCAGCTAAATGTCTGGAATAGTTTTCAATACCGGAGCAAAAGCCGGTTTCTTTCATCATTTCCACATCAAAATTGGTACGTTCAGCAATACGCTGGGCTTCAATTAATTTATCTTCACTTTTAAAATAGCGGACACGTTCTTCTAATTCCGCTTCAATATTTTCAGCCGCCTTTAAAATCTTTTCCATCGGCACTACATAGTGTGATGCCGGGAAGATTGCGATATGCTCCAGACTGCTTCTGATTTCACCTGTCAGAACATCAATTTCTAAAATTCGGTCTATTTCATCTCCAAAGAATTCTACACGGATGGCTGTATCTGACGATTCTGCCGGGAAAATTTCAACCACATCACCGCGCACACGGAAAGTACCACGCTTAAAATCCATATCATTGCGATCGTACTGGATATCAATCAATTTACGCAGCAAATCATCTCTGTCTTTTTCCATACCGGGACGCAAGGAGATTACCATGTTCTTGTAATCAATCGGAGAACCAAGACCATAGATGCAGGATACGGACGAAATAATGATGACATCATTACGCTCTGCAAGAGCCATAGTGGCAGAGAGACGCAGTTTATCGATTTCATCGTTAATGGATGAATCCTTTGCAATATAGGTGTCTGTAGATGGCACGTAGGCTTCCGGCTGGTAGTAATCATAGTAAGATACAAAGTACTCCACCGCATTCTCCGGGAAGAACTCCTTGAATTCTCCGTAGAGCTGCGCTGCCAGGGTTTTATTATGGGCAATGATCAGGGTTGGCTTGTTCAATTGCTCAATGACATTGGCCATGGTAAAAGTTTTCCCAGAGCCAGTAACCCCAAGTAAAGTCTGGAATTGATTGCCTTCTTTGAAGCCATCCACCAGTGCTTTTATCGCTTCCGGCTGGTCTCCGGTAGGTTTATATTCTGAATGAAGAATGAATTTTTCCATCAAAAATCTCCTTTTTGAAGAAGTTAGTGCAGTCATGTACAACCACAAAATTCGTGTAATTTTGAAACTTATTCGTGTAACTTCGCCTTTGATTATACCAAACATCACACAAATTGTACAGAACAAACATTCGACCAGCTTTTAGCAAAAAAGGTACAGAGGTCACCTAAGCCCCTATACCTTTAGCTCAACTTACTATATTCGCTTCTGTTTCTTCTTCATCAAATAAACCCGCTATAAACTCATCTATACAAATCAGTTCGCATGTATTGTTTTTCCGAATCTTTTGGAATAACTTCTGCAATAAATGGTTCAAGCACATCCAAACAATCTCCGATAAGCTCTTTTTTATCTCCATAAACATCTACTGTAATAATCTCTTTTGCATGTCTAATACGTTTTCCTAGTTCCTGTTGATTATAGTATTTCATTAATCATACCCTGTGTCTTCAGAAAATATTTTCAATTCAAAACCTTCTTTAAGTTTTAAAATATAAATCACATTTTTCCTGAATACGGAACGAATGAAAATAGGTGTTCTCCATCGGAATCCATCTCTCTTGAAACATTAGAACGCCGTCCTCACCGTTTCTCAGGCGAATACGTTGTATTTGTTTTGTGGCTTCTACATCCAGAAAAACCGATAAATCGTAATAATCCTTTAAGACCGGATGACAGGAATAAGATCCTTCCACGATAGTAAGATTTTTAGGAAATACTAAAATAGGTTTTCCCATTTCCTGCTTATGGCAGTTGAAAGGGCGGTAAGAAAATTTCCGTCCTTCATGTAATGGAATCAATATCTCTTCACAAAATCGCACATAAT
>JAFOYH010000004.1 GCA_017391465.1 Lachnospiraceae bacterium
CGTGGCATGTGTTCTGCAGACCGAGGTATTGTATTCCTTGATGTTCTTAGTAATCTCGAACGTATTTCTGACCATGCGGTAAACATTGCAGAATATGTTGAAGCTGAAAAAGTGCATGCGTAAGTGATATCGAATCATAGTAAAAAGGGGCTGTCGGTTAATAGACAGTACTAAATAGGGCGAGGAGCCATGCTCCTCGCCCTAAACTTTTACCCATAAAAAGAGAAAAAGGTGGCTAACGACAACCACCTTTGCTCCGTTACATTGTATAATGTAACTATGAAAAACCAAAGATATTATAACGAATTTTTTGAATTAGGACAACAGAAAATTAACTTTAATTTTTATGAATTGAGTTTACCTGACGACGATCCGGTCTTTACCCTAAAAAAAGTTATGGAGGAAATGGATTTTACGGCTTTATTGGCACAGTATTCAGGCAAGGGGAAACACGGGTTTAACCCAATCATGAAATATGGAATTCTTACCTATGCGAACATGCGTGGCGTTCGTGAGATAGACCGTATTGTAGAATTATGTAAAAGAGACCTGGCATTCATCTGGCTCACACAAGGAGAACAGCCGAAAAGAGATGCTTTTTATGATTTTATAAACAAGAAACTCACACCGGAAATATTAGATGATCTGAATTATCAACTATTACGACGCTTAAAAAAAGAAGGTCTGATCACGTTAGAATTACTCTTTATTGATGGGACTAAAATTGAGGCTAATGCAAATCGCTACACTTTTGTCTGGCGAGGAACTCTAAACTATCATCTTGTAGGACTTCTTGACAACATTGATGCTCTTTATCATAAATACAACGCGTTATTAGAAGAGAATGGATATGATGAAAAATACGGATTAGGAAATGCATTGATGTTTATCATCGAAGGTATGGATAAAGTACGAGCCGTAATTGAAAAGAACCGGAAACGGAAACTCACAAAACACAAAAAAATGGCCAACAATACCATCATAGAGATCGACAATTGTTCTCCGATGGATATATTAAAGCTACAGAAAAACCTGACGACGATAGCCGAGGGCGAAGGAATCGTATTTGTCTACGGAAAAGGAAAGAAAAAGTCTGAAATACAGCAGCTTTATGAAGAATTAGATGTTTGCGGCAGAAAACTTATGGAATACAAAGAGTGTTTTGAAGTCATGGGAAAAGAACGAAACAGCTATTCCAAAACAGATCTGGAAGCCACTTTTATGAGAATGAAAGATGATCATATGATGAATGGTCAGCTTAAAGCAGCCTACAATGTTCAGATTGCAGTAGAGAATTATTTTATCGTACATGCATATGTAAGTAATGACAGAACAGATTACAATACATTGATCCCTGTCATTCAAAAGCATATCAAAGCTTTTGGCAAAGTGCTGAAAGAGGCTACTGCAGACAGTGGTTACTGCAGTGAAAAAAATCTGCTGTTTTGTAAAGAACATAACATAGAAAGCTACATCAAGCTACAGGATCACGAGCAGAGAAAGACACGTGCTTACAAAGAAAATATCGGAAAATATTATAACATGACAACGCAGATATTCGAAGATGAGCAATTTTATATTTGTCATGATGGACGGGAACTGAGACATATCCGCACGGAAGAAAAAGAGATGGATGGTTATACCCAAACCATGGAAGTGTATGGATGTGCTGATTGCAGCGGATGTGAACACAAAGCCAAATGCCTTTATAAATACAATCCTGAAAAAGATGCAGATAAAAATAAAGTCCTGAAGATCAATGAACGCTGGGAAGAATTAAAAGAAAAATCTTACGCAAATATTCAGAGCGAAAAAGGCATCCTAAACCGTCAGATCCGTTCCATTCAAACGGAAGGACATTTTGGAGACATCAAGGAAAATGATGACTTTCGAAGATTCAATCATCGCACAGCTGATAAAGTATATAAAGAATTTATGCTGTATGCGATTGGAAGAAATATCAACAAATATCATCGTTTTCTGTGTAATGAAATACAGAAATTTGAGGGCAAAAAAGAAGAAAATGCAGCTTAATAAAAAGTCTGCTTAATTTCGTATGTGCCTTTTATTTCGTGTGCTCAAAAATAAATAATCCATCTTAGAAATAGAGATACCCTGCGGGATATGCAGTGCTAGAAAGCACGCATTTCCGCAGGGTATCTCTATTTCTCTTTAAAATGGGTAGAAATCGGCATTAGCCGATTTCCCCTATTTGATGAAAAAGACTTGAAAACATATATCCGGATAATGTATGATTCAATTATGCATCGTATGTTGAAAAGGAGAATTATTTTGGAAAAAACGTCCGTTCATTTCATAGCGGAAAGTCCGCAGATGAAAAAGATTAAAGAGACAATCGAATATATTAAAGATGTTGATTCTTCTGTTTTGATCACTGGTGAATCAGGCACAGGAAAAGAAGTGGTTTTCAAGTATATTTGTCAGACGAGCCGGCGAAAAGATCAACCCGTTGTAAAAATCAATTGTGGAGCAATTCCTGAGAATCTTTTTGAATCTGAATTGTTCGGATATGAAGATGGGGCATTTACAGGTGCCAGAAAAAAAGGAAAGGCGGGGCTTTTCGAAATAGCTAATCATGGAACGTTATTTTTAGATGAAATCAGTGAGATGAGTCCTGAGATGCAGGTAAAATTGTTGCGTGTCATTCAGGAAGGTGAAATATTCAGAATTGGTGGCGGGCAGACGATTCCCGTGGATGTCCGTATCATTGCCGCTTCGAATAAAAATTTAGAAGAATTGGTGGAGTGTGGAAAATTTCGAAAAGATTTATTCTATCGTTTGAACGTGATTCGTTTAGAAATTCCGCCGCTTAGAGAACGGCAAGAAGATATTATACCATTATGTAATTATTTTCTGGATATATTCAATGAACGATATGGAAAAAAGAAACGTTTGACATTAAAAGCTGCTCGTTTTCTTGCTTATTTAAACTGGCCGGGCAATATTCGTGAACTGGAGAATCTTGTTGAGAATATAGTTGTGCTTGAACCCGATGAAGTGATGCGTGCAAAACATCTCCAGAGTCGATATGGAAAAGAAGGTATTCAAAAGGATGGAACAGTTGTCGTAACGGGTGTGATTCCTTATAAAGATGCTTTGGAACAAATGGAAAAGCAATTGCTTCAAAATGCACGCGATATGTATGGAAGTACACGAAAAATGGCAACTGCACTCGGTGTCAATCAATCAACGATATCTCGTAAGATGCGTCAGTATGCGATGGATGATGCCTAATTGCATCAGCAAAAACCTTGATAAATAGAGCTTTTGAGCATAGAAATAAAGCATAATGATGCATATATGCATCAAAAAATATAGAGGTTTGAAATGTAAGTATCAAATATGTTTAAAAATAGGGGTTTTTAGGTCTAGTTAAAGTTGGCATGAAAAATGCTATAATAAAGTGTATAAATAACTTGAACATTTATTGGAGGGAAAAATATGAGCTTTATCTTAAACAAAGAACAGAAATTAATTCTTCAGTTGGCTAAATCTTTTGCTGAAACAGAATTAGCGCCAATTGCTGAAGAAATGGACAGAAATGCCAAATTTGCGCCAGGTCTTGTTCAGAAGGTTGCTGACATTGGTTTGTTAGGCATGAACGTACCTGTTGAATACGGCGGAGCTGGTATTGATGAGGTGACAAAAGCATTAGTGATCATGGAAATCGCTAAAGTTGATGCATCTGTTGCAGAATTAATTGCTGTACATACATTAACAAATGATATCATCTTAAAATTCGGTAACGAAGCACAGAAAGAAAAATACTTAAGATGGGGTGCTTCTGGTGGTGTTGGTGCATTTGCTCTTACAGAACCAAACGCTGGTTCCGATGCTGCTGCAGCGCGTACAAAAGCTGTTGTTGATGGTGATGACTATGTGATCAACGGTTCTAAATGTTTCATTTCCAACATGGGACATGATGAAGGTGACTACGTTGTTCTCATCGCTCTTACGGATCCAGCTAAGAAAACAAAAGGTATGTCTGCAATCATCGTAGATCGTACAACTCCAGGTTTTGATATTGGTAAAGTAGAAGACAAGATGGGGCTTCGTGCAGCTCCGGTATCTGAACTTATCTTTGCTGACTGTCGTGTTCCTAGAACTCAGCTTCTTGGTAAAGAAGGTCGTGGTTTCATGATCGCTATGGCTGGTCTTGATGGTGGACGTATCGGTATGGCTTCCCAGGGTGTTGGTGTTGCTGAAAGTGCTTTGGCATCTGCGGTTGCATATTCCAAACAGCGTGTACAGTTTGGTAAACCAATCAATGCAAACCAGGGACTTCAGTGGTATCTTGCAGACATGGCTACACGTACAGAAGCAGCTAAAATGTTAACACTTAATGCTGCAGATCGTCGTCAGCATGGTGAAAATATTGGTAAATTAGCAGCTATGGCTAAATACTATGCATCTGAAAATGCTGTATGGGTTACAAATAAATCGCTTCAGATTCATGGAGGATATGGATACATGAAAGATTACGCAATCGAACGTCAATATCGTGATGCGCGTATTATTCCTCTGTACGAAGGAACATCTGAAATCCAGAAAGTGGTTATCTCCAGAGCTGTTATCGACGGCAAATAGAATGGGTTATTTAATTTCTGAAGAAGCACAGGAACTGGTTGATGCAGTTCGTGATTTTTGTGAAAACGAAGTCAAAGAACAGAGCAAGGAATATGATCGAACAGGCGAATGGCCTGCAGAAATCTATGAAAAAGCAAAAGAAATGCAGTTACATATGCTTGAAATCCCAGAAGAATACGGTGGTCTTGGATTAGACAAGTTGACATGTGCAGCTCTTTACGAAGAAATGGCAAGAGCTGATGCAGGTTTTGCATTAACATTTGCTGTAAGTAATATTGACCTTACACCAGTTATGAAATTTGGTACAGAAGAACAGAAACGCAGATTCTGCGATATTATTCTTGGCGGACAGTTTGGTGCATTTGCAATTACAGAACCACAGGCTGGTTCCGATGCCGCGAATGGTAAAACAACAGCACGTAAAGACGGTGACTATTATGTATTAAATGGTCGTAAAACATTTATCACAAACGGTGGAGTTGCAGGTGTATATCTTGTAACAGCTATGACAGATAAAAGCAAAGGCTTGAAAGGCATGAGTGCATTTATCGTTGAAGCAGGAACACCAGGTTTGTCTACAGGTCACCATGAAGATAAGATGGGTATTCGTGGTTCCAATACATGTGATGTTGTATTTGATGAATGCCGTATTCCTGCAAGCGCATTACTTGGGAAAGAAGGCGAAGGCTTTAAGATTGCTATGTTAACACTTGATGTAAGCCGTACTTTTGTTGGATGTATGGCGATCGGTATTGCACAAAGAGCGATGGAAGAAGGCAAATCATATGGTATGGAATCTGCCATTGCAAAATGCTATGGCGGTGATGTAGCTATGCAGGTAACAACAGATGCTGTTCAGGTGTTTGGTGGATATGGATACAGCAAAGACTATCCGGTGGAAAAATTAATGCGTGATGCCAAAATTTACCAGATTTTTGAAGGAACAAATCAGATTCAGAGAGTTGTTATTGCAAACCACTTAATGAATAAATATTGATTTAATAAGATAAAAATAAGAATAAAATGGAAGCATGAAGGGGAGGTTACATGGATACAAGAGATGCAATTTTAAGCCGAAGAAGTATTCGTAAGTACACAGATCAATCAATTTCGAGAGAAGATCTGGAGGAAATTCTGGAAGCGGCTGCATGGGCACCATCTGCAGTTAATTTACAGCCGTGGTATTTTGTTGCTTTGCATAGTAAAGAAGAATTAGCGAAAATGGCAGATGTGATGCAGCGTGTGGCAGATGGGATTTTACCGAATTTAAAATCACGTTTTGCAAATACGCCGACGGTTGTGGATGAAACTTATGAATTTGTACGTGGTCTTGGTGATGCGCCGGTTTATATTCTTGCATTTCAGTTGAAACCGGATTACAAAGTTGAAGCAGATGCGGTTAACTTAAGTATTGGTGCAGCCATTCAGAATATTTTACTTGCAGCCCATAATAAGGGTATAGGAAGCTGTTGGTTAACAGCACCGATTGAGGCAGGTGTTGGCAGAGAATTAGGTTCCATTTTTGCACCGGATAAAGGAGAAATGGTGGCATTGATTACACTGGGATACCCTGCGAAAGTTGGCAAGCCGCCTAAACGTAAAGAAGGTCGTTTTTCGATTTTATAGATGCGTGGCTATAGGCAGGCATGAATATACACTAAAATGGAAGACAGGTATTTTGGGAGGATGAAATGATGTGTGATACAAGAAAATTCAGCTGTGGTGATTGTGGTGTAACTAATTGTAATTCTCAGGATAGTAAATATCCGGATTTTTGTCTGACAACGCACATGGATGAGCATGTAAAAGCAGAAGCAATGGCTATTTACGAAGATGAAACAAATCGCAAGATCATGATGACAGCAGCGGATATTGAACATGAATTCTATTGCCAGTATACACGTTTGGAAGAAACGATTGAATTTGCAAAACGTATGGGCGTTAAGAAAATCGGTATTGCTACATGTGTTGGTTTAATTCGTGAAACACGTATGGTAACAAAGATTCTTCGTCATCATGGTTTTGAAGTATATGCAGCAGCTTGTAAAGTAGGTGCAATTTCAAAACAGCATGTTGGTATTAGCGAAGAATGTAATGACTGTGGTGCCAATATGTGTAATCCAATCCTTCAGGCAAAATTACTCAATGCAGCAAAAACAGATATGAATATTGTGATTGGTCTTTGCGTTGGACATGATATGTTATTTATGAAAAATGTTGAAGCCATGACAACGACATTAGTTGTGAAAGATCGTGTGACAGGACATAATCCAGCAGCTGCGATTTACAATGCAGAGTCTTATTATAAGAAAAAACTCTTTAAATAATGAACAAAAACCATTATAATTGTTTCATATAAATACTGTTGGGGGAATGAATGATGGTTAAAGAAATTGCAAAAGACAAAACATTAGAAGAAAAGATGGCGTTGGCAGATGAGATTGCCCGTGGATATTTTCGTCAGGGATTAAATTGTTCGGAATGTGTACTTCGTACATTTATTGATATTTACAATGTGAATCTTCCGGATGAGATTTTATGTATGGCAACAGGCTTTGGTGGCGGCATGGGTCATACAAAGAATACCTGTGGTGCGATTACAGGTGCTGTTTTGGCATTGGGTACACTTAAAGGTCGTCGTGCACCATTTGGACCAAAAGAAGAGATGGGTGAACGTGTAAAAGATCTTCAGCAGAATATTTATCCGATATTTGGAAAAATGATAGGAGAGCTTGAAGAAAAATATGGTACATTGATCTGCCGTGAGATGTCACAGCCATTTGGTGATTTTGATTCAAAACCACGCAAGAAAAATTGTATGGAAATCACAGCATACTGTGCAAGTCTTGCTGTAAAATATGCAGAAATGTAATCATAGCAAATCATAAACCAAATATGAAATAATAAAAAAACGAAGATTACTGCTCAGACAGAAATCTTCGTTTTTGTTTGTAATAGTAATAACAAATATGTTTAAAAAATATAACTAAAAGTAAAACTTAGTCGTATTGCGTCAATAAATATTCCTGAATAAACGTAATGAGTGCTTTGCTTGCGGAAGACAGGAAAGTATTTTTGGGGAAGATCAGACAAAGTTCCCAAGGGAAGAACGGACTGAACGGAATAATACGAATAGGATCATTATTGCAATACATTTCGATCATTGGTTTAGGCATGATGGAAACCATTTTGGAAGAAAGAGCATATTTATATAAAAACTGTCCGTCAGCACCGGCAAATTCAATGATTGGACGGAGATTCGCTTTCCGAAAACGCTCCATAATAAGTTTATAGACACTGAAATGTTCATTAAATGTTATAAAAGGCATTCTTTCAAAATCCTGTATCGTAATTTCGGTTTTATCATACCATGGATGACCTTCGGGTACACATACAGCAATCTGATCCCGGACAATAGGAATTTCATTTAATACTTCGGAGTAAACAGGACGGAGGACAATAGCAATATCTAATTCACCATTTTCAGCCATATCTGCAAGGCGGGCACCGCCTTCTTCAATCATATGAAGTTGAATCCCAGGATATTTTTCTTTAAATCTGACTAAAAGATCCGGAAGGTAGATGGTGCCGACAACAGAAGTAAAGCCGATACGAACTTCACCTTGATTCAGATTTTTGGTAGCAGTGATTGCATTTTCCATGTGAGTTGCCATTTTAAGAATATTTTGTGAATTTTCAATGACAATCTTTCCTGTGTCTGTCGGCAATAGTTCATTGCCTTTTTTGTAGAAAAGGGTTGTATCCAGTTCGGATTCCACTTTACGAATGGATTTATAAAGTGCCGGCTGGGAAATATATAAATTATTCGCGGCATGGGTCATATGCTTGGTTTTTGCCAGTTCAATAATATAGCGCATTTCGCGTAAATCCATGAAATCACCTCAAATATTTGATATATTTATAGTATCATAAGAAGGGAAGCTTGTATACTAAAACATAACTGTTAGTTATAAAAAAAATAAAAAGTATGTATTTGCATTTATAAAGAAACTGTGGGATAATACAGATAGTTTATTTCCTCAATAAATGATTTGTCTCGAATGAGACACCTTACCCCAAGAGGTTCCACTGTTGGAATGAATGGTGGAATCTTTTAAGGAAATACGTATTTAAAACATTATGAATATAAAGAATGGAGAGATTTATTATGGCAAGAATTTTTTATCAGGAAGATTGTAATTTATCATTATTAGAAGGAAAAACAATTGCTATTATCGGTTACGGAAGTCAGGGACATGCACATGCGCTCAACTTAAAAGAATCCGGATGTCATGTTATCATTGGTCTTTATAAAGGAAGTAAATCCTGGGCAAAAGCAGAAGCACAGGGATTTGAAGTGTATACAGCAGATGAAGCTGCAAAATTAGCAGATATCATTATGATTCTTATCAATGATGAACTTCAGGCAGATATGTATAAGAGAGACATCGAGCCAAACCTTGAAGAAGGTAATATGCTTATGTTTGCTCATGGTTTTAATATCCATTATGGATGCATTACACCTCCAAAATATGTTGACGTTACTATGATTGCTCCAAAAGCTCCGGGTCATACAGTTAGAAGTGAGTTCCAGGAAGGTAAAGGAACACCATGTCTCGTAGCTGTATATCAGGATTACACAGGTAAAGCTCAGGAAATGGCATTGGCATATTCTTTAGGTATCGGTGGTGCCAGAGCTGGTGTTCTTGAAACAACATTTGAAACAGAAACAGAAACAGACCTTTTCGGTGAACAGGCTGTTCTTTGTGGTGGTGTATGTGCACTTATGCAGGCTGGTTTCGAAACATTAGTAGAAGCAGGTTATGATCCAAGAAATGCTTACTTTGAATGTGTTCATGAAATGAAATTGATCGTTGACTTAATCTACCAGAGTGGTTTCGCTGGCATGAGATACTCTATTTCCAATACAGCTGAATATGGTGATTACATCACAGGTCCTAAGATTGTTACAGAAGAAACAAAGAAAGCAATGAAACAGATTCTTTCAGATATCCAGGATGGTACATTTGCGAAAGACTTCTTATTAGATATGTCCCCAGCAGGTCGTCAGGTACACTTCAAGGCAATGCGTGCAAAAGCTGCAAAACATCCGGCAGAAGTTGTTGGTGAAGAAATTCGTAAACTTTACAGCTGGAATGGCGAAGAAAAATTAATTGATAACTAATCTTAAATAAATCATTTATACAAAGAACCTTTAGAAAAATTTTCGAATTTTCTAAAGGTTCTTTTTTGTTTTGCCATGTATGATATACTTGTACATGAAGATAACAAGGCAGAAAGGAAGATAGGATGAATCAGACATATCGTATTTTAATCGTTGAGGATGATGAACAGATTCGAGATGGCATCGAAATTTATTTGAAAAGTCAGGGATATGACACGTGTAAGTCTTCGGATGGTATTGAAGGTCTTGAAATCCTTAAAAAAGAAGAAATTCATCTGGCGATCATTGACGTCATGATGCCAAGAATGGATGGTATACGTATGGTGATGGAATTACGAAAGACGTACGATTTTCCAGTGATTATGCTTTCTGCAAAATCCGAAGAAGTGGATAAGATTATGGGACTTAATATGGGAGCCGATGATTATGTGACAAAACCATTTCAGCCATTGGAACTTTTAGCGAGAGTAAATTCACACATTCGTCGTTATGAACGCTTCCTTAAAATGGCTAATGCAGGATCCTGTGAAAAAAATGAGCGAATTCATGTATGCGGAGGTATTGAACTCAACGAAGATACGGTTCAGGTGAAAGTAGATGGGGAGGTTGTTAAGTTTACGCCCATGGAATTTAAAATATTACTTTTATTGATGAAACATCCGGGCAGAGTATTTTCAGCAGACGAGATTTATGAACGTGTGTGGAATGAAAGAGCCATCAATACGGATACCGTTATGGTTCATGTACGCAGAATTCGGGAAAAGATTGAATATAACCCGAAAGAACCAAAATATTTAAAGGTGGTGTGGGGTGTTGGATACAAAATTGAAAAAAACGCGTAGATTAAGCTGTTTAGTTATTGCACTGATTGTTATAATCCCGGCATTCATTTTAGTGGCACTGTATCCACAGATGGAAAAGGCTGCTCTTGATAAAATTGAGATGTATGAGAAGCAGTATGAAGAAGTACTTAAACAGTATGAAGAGGCAGAATATCAATGGGAACTTCAACCAGGATTTGTTCATATGGCAACGGAAAGTTCTTTCTATATGTATAGTCTGTTTCTCGAAGAATCTATAGATGCTTATATTGACAAAGGTGTTTTAAGTGAATACGGGTGGATTAATGATTATAATTGGATCATTGATACAACCCATTATTATGCTCAATATAATTCTTCCGGGGAAACGCAAGAGACGACAAATGTTTCGTGGGATATGTCTGAATTATTGACACTTTCTGATGCAGAAATATGGAATGAGCTGGAAGAAAAAGATCCTGGAAGAGCTGGTTTTTTGATGCTTTCATTTGATGAGAAAGGAAATATAAAGGATGTTCGTGTTTCTATGCGCGACTGGATAAAAATGGAAAACAGTTATTACGATTTGGTAGATGGTTCTATTGCTCAGTATAAAGAGAATGTACGTTATTGGAAGGAAATGACGGGAAGCGATATGTCTACAGAAGAACTGATTCCAAAAAACTTTCAGGCCATATTTGTATTAAATGACATCTCATCCTTTGGATTTAATATGTTTCCGGATTATTATCAGAGTAATATAGATAATTATCCACTCATGTATTATGAAACAGGTGCGTTGATTCCCGTGTTTTTAGGTGTTTTATTTGTCGCATTCGCTGCATTGATCCTGCCATTTGTTAAGAAACTGCATACCGGATGGGAAAAACTTTTCAGTCTTCCGTTTGAAATTATTGTTGGTTTAATTATTGCAGGTTTCGGTGGTGCTTGTGGAATGTTTATTCTCATGTCTCATTCGTCCATGACGGTGATCAAAGATCTGGCGATGAATCAGGAAACGGTCATGCATATTATAGGAATCGGTATTAATCATGATGCTTTTTACAAAGCACTGATCGTGCTAAATTTTGTTGGATGGGCACTTTGCTTTTTTGCAGAATATATCGTTATTTCATCCTTCCGACAGTTCTTGTCTGGACCGGTTTACTATTTAAAAAACCGAGTGCTATTGATTCGTTTTTCTGGTTGGTTGAAAAACAGATGCAAACATTTCATTCGAAGTCTTCTTTGTGTAGAGTTGAATAAGCAAATTCATAGAAGTATGATTCTGTTTATTTTAGTGAATACCGGAATTTGTGTGTTCATAGCCGTTCTGTTTATCGTAGAGTTTGTCTTTGGGGTTGCCGCATGTTTTGTATATGTTGTACTTTTATATATTTTATTCAAGAAATATGCGATACAGATTAAAACGTGGTATCAGGGACTTTTAAATGCAACAAAGCAGATGGCACAGGGAAATCTGAAAGTGAATATGGAAGAAGACTACGGTGCATTTCAGGAACTTTCAGTAGAACTTAAAAATGTACAGGCAGGTTTTTCAAAAGCGGTTGCTCTCGAGGCACGCAGTCAGAATATGAAAACAGAATTGATTACCAATGTTTCCCATGACTTAAAAACCCCATTGACAGCTATTGTGACTTATGTGGATCTTTTGAAGCAAGAAGATTTGACAGATGAAGAAAGAAAGAAATATGTGGGTATTCTGGATCAGAAATCTCAGCGTTTGAAAGTGCTTATTGAAGATTTGTTTGAAGTGAGCAAAGCGGCATCTGGAAACATTCAGATGAATTTTATGGATGTAGACGTTGTCAGTCTGATGAAAGAAGTGCGACTCGAAATGGAAGAGAAAATTTTGGACAGCGAGTTGTATTTTAAATGGAATCTTCCGGAGGAGAAGATCATTCTTCCGTTGGATGGTCAAAAGACGTTTCGTATATTTGAAAATCTTTTAAATAATATTCTTAAATATTCGCTTTCTCATTCAAGAGTGTATGTGGACATCATCAATGAGAAAAGTCAGGTTCGTATTTTATTTAGAAATATTTCTGCGATCGAATTGCCGGATGATGTATCCAGATTGACTGAACGTTTTGTTCGCGGAGATGCATCGCGTCAGACCGAAGGCAGTGGACTTGGACTTGCCATTGTTAAAAGTTTTGTTGAATTACAGCATGGTAAACTGGATATTTCTATGGACGGCGATTTATTTAAAGTTACAATCTTGTGGAACAAATAAATGTTATGTATAATTTTTCCTGAGAAAGCTTTTATATGGAAATATGAACAAAGGAGAAAACATTTATGAAATTTACAGTGATTTTCGGAAGTCCAAGAAAAAACGGTAATACTGCATCGTTAGTGGCACCATTTATGGACGAATTAAAGAAGAACGGTGCGGAGATTGACTATTTTGATGTTTACGAAAAAAATATTGCCGGATGCAGGGCGTGTCTGGGCTGTCAGAAAGATAAAACAAAAGTTAGCTGCGTTATTAAAGATGATATGGAGCCTATTCTTGCTTCGATGGCAGAAGCAGATGTGATCGTTTATGCAGCACCGGTATATATCTGGACGGCTCCTGCGCCAGTGAAAGCAGTCATTGATCGTTCCGTATATTCCACATGTAAATATTATGATGATGATCCGCACGGACCTGCTTTATTAAAGGGTAAACGTGTGGCACTGATCACAACCTGTGGTTATCCGATAGAAAAGGGTGCAGATGTGTTTGAGGATACGATGAAACGTTATTGCAGGCATTGTGGTCCAACTTTTGCAGGAATGCTTGCAGAACGCCAGAGAAACTTAAAAGAAGCTTTCATGGATGAAGAAAAAGAAATGAGAGCCAGAGTATTTGCAAAGTCATTGTTATAATAAAAAATCGGGAAACTTATAGAAATTCGTTTCCCGATTTTTTGCTTATTCATATTTTCGTTCCACTGTAAATCCCATGCCGCCGACTTCATCGACTTTAGAAACAACGATAAAAGCCAGTGGATCTATGTTTAATATTTTGGATTTAATGATTGGCAATTTTGCATAAGGAATAATAGTCATCAAAAGTTTGGAATTATCATGGGTGTATCCTTTTTCTGATAATAACATGGTGACACCGGCATCCATGTCATGAAGAATGATGTCCCGCATTTTTTCGTGATGATCACTGATAATCGTAAGCTGTATCAAACTTCTTCCGGCCAGTAATGTTTTATTAAGTACGGCACTGGAGACAAATGTCAGGATAATACCATAAATAATGTGCGTTGTATCACTATAAGTAATTTGGAATAATAAGATAAGCACATCAATAATATTTAAAACGGTGTGCACGGGTTTTTTAAATTGCTTATGAATAAACTGAGCCAAAATTTCTACACCGCCGGTAGATGCTTTTGCTCGAATAACGAGACCAATACCAAAACCGACAATACATCCACCAATAACCATGGCTAAAAGCGAGTCATCCAAATATCCGTGAAATGCCGGGATACGGTCAAACAAGTCAAGAAATACCGGAAATGAAAATGTAGATATTAAAATGGACATGGCGAAGTCTTTACCAAAAGATTTTAAGCCGAGAAAGAACAGTCCGATATTAAGTAAGGCAACAGTCCAGGATAATGGAAGTCCCCAGTAATGTTCAACAGCACTGGCAAGACCACTGACGCCGCCGCAGATAATACCGTGTTCGAGGATCAGAGTACTCACAGCAAAGGCAATACAAACATTGCCAAGTAATATTTGTATAAGATTGAATGCTTTTTCTTTCATGGATATATCCCCCTTACAAAATAACCTGCAGAACAGATTTTCTGCTATCAGAAATTATAATTGAAAATATAAGGGAATTCAATTATAATTAGACATTATGAAAATATAATATCATAAAGTTGCTTATTTTGATAAGGCAGAAAGGAAAACAAAAGATGAATAAGGAAGAAAAATATTCAAGCCCTTATGAATTTGAGGGAAAACTTCCATTAAAGCAGGCAATTCCAATGGGACTTCAACATGTAATGGCTATGTTCGTTGGAAACTTAACACCAATACTTATTATTACAAGTGCCTGTGGTGGAGAGCTTGATGCTGTAAAAGTATCATTATTACAGAATGCTATGTTAGTAGCCGGACTTGTAACATTAGTTCAGTTATTTTCAATTGGCCCATGTGGCGGCAAAGTTCCGATTATTATGGGAACAAGTTCTGGATTTATCGGTGTATTTAACTCTGTAGTCAATGTTATGGGGGGTGGTGTCCTTGCATATGGAGCCATCATGGGTGCATCGATTATTGGTGGTCTGTTTGAAGCGGTGCTCGGATTTATGTTAAAACCACTTCGCAAATTCTTCCCGCCAGTTGTAACAGGTACTGTCGTATTATCTATTGGTTTATCACTGATCAGTGTAGGCGTGAACTCCTTCGCTGGCGGATCAGGAGCAAAAGACTTCGGTTCATTAGAAAACTTATTTGTTGGAGTCGTTGTATTAATCGTAATTATGGCATTTAAACATTTTACAAAAGGAATTACATCTTCCGCAGCAATTCTTTTTGGTATTATTGTGGGATATGCCCTTACAGCAGTTATGGGATTCGTATTAGATACAACAGCCATTACACCGGATGGTGTTGAATTTACAAAAGCATGGGTACTTAACTGGTCAAAAGTTGCAGATGCTTCTTTCTTAGAAATTCCAAAATTAATGCCAGTTCCAATTATATTTGATTTGCGTGCAATCGTTCCAATCATAATTATGTTCATTGTAACAGCTGTAGAAACCGTTGGGGATATCTCTGGCGTTATGGAAGGCGGTATGGGAAGAGAAGCAACACATAAGGAATTATCCGGCGGTATCATCTGTGATGGTATGGGATCCTCTTTTGCAGCAATTTTTGGTGTACTTCCGAACACATCATTCTCACAGAACGTTGGTCTTGTTACAATGACAAAGATTGTTAACAGATTTGCACTTTCTATTGGAGCAATCTTTCTTGTAATCTGTGGATTATTCCCTAAAGTAGGAGCGATAATCTCTATGATGCCGCAGCCGGTACTTGGCGGTGCAGCAATTATCATGTTCTCATCCATCGTTGTAAGTGGTATCCAGCTCATCACAAAAGAACCATTATCTGCAAGAAATATTTCGATTGTATCCGTAGCGCTTGGTGTGGGATATGGTCTTGGAGCAAATGCAGGCGCATTATCCGGTCTTCCACAGGCTCTTCAGTTAATGTTTGGTGAATCGGGAATCGTTCCGGCATGTTTAGTTGCAATTATCATGAACATTCTTTTGCCAAAGGAAAAAGAAGCTTAATCATAATATTTTAAGGGCATTGGTTACACACCAATGCCCTTATTTTTTGCATATCGAAGAAATTCGTTGAATGTTTCTACTGTGTCAATATCCTTTAATTCGAAAGAATCGGAAACGGATAGATAGTTTAATTTATTCTGGTGATTCTGGATAACTGTATGACCACCGTTTGCGCCCGTAAGATTTAATAATTCCGTAAAAGCCCATTTGGGAAAAATAACCGGGGCACCGGGATTATTATTAAAAACAGGACGTACTATTTTTTCTTTGTCTGATTTCCATAAATTGATTAAATTCTCAATTGTTTTTGATGTGATTAGAGGCTGATCCCCGGGAAGAAACATACAGGCATCTATATTGTCCAGTGCCTTCAGTCCAAGACGAATAGTATCACTTCGATAAGGAAGATTATGATATATCACTTCCAAATCAGATTGATGACATAGTTCAACAATCTCAATATGTCTTGTTACGACAACACGTTTTGAAAATAAATTTTCTGTTTTTTTTATGGCGTGCAGTATCATAGGTGAACCTGCAAAATCTGCCATTAATTTATTACTGCCAAATCTTTTACCCATTCCGGATGCCATAATAACACAGCCAATTCTATTAGCCTGGTTACTGTCTATATCCAATTTTTCATAACGACTAAGCCGGTTTCCACCATTATCATCGAACAAATTCATTTTTGAAATGGGTCTCATTCTTTTTACTCCTTTAGCATTACAAGCTGCTTTTGACCATTACGATTCATACACCACTGAAGACTGACATTTCCATATATTTTATTTAGCATATTTTCCATATCTTCCAGAGAATCTTTTTGGGGATGGATGCATCCAATGATGTTTCCTTCAGATAATAATAGAATTTTATTGCAGTGATTTAATGCCAGAAATGGGTCGTGAAGGGAGAGAAGCGCAGCTCGTTTCCCATTCGATACCCAGTCCTGCAGGAGAGAAAGCATATGATAGCGGTATTTAAAATCCAGGGCACTTTCCGGTTCGTCCAGAAGAAGCAGTTTGTGATCAGTGACTAAGGTTCGTGCAAAAATACACAGTTGTTTTTGCCCCTCACTTAAATGTAAGTAGTTCACCTGTTCTTTACCCGCTAAACCGACAAGGGACAAAGCGTGCAAAGCAGATAATTTCATAGATTCTGAGGGAAGTTCCAATAGTTTGAGTTGTGAATTAAATCCCATAAGAACAACATCTAAAACAGAAATATCTATAGAAATGCCGCTTCTCTGCGGAATGTAACCACACAATCTGGACATTTGCCGTGCAGACTGTTCTTCCAGAGCAACATGATCAAGTACACATTTTCCTGCGTGAGGTAAAATTCCACAAAGTGCTTTTAAAAGCGTGGTCTTACCGCATCCGTTAGGACCCAGTATGCCCATTAGGCAGGTTTGATCAATTTCAAAGGAAATGTTATGAATGACAGTGTCTTTATTATATTTTACAGTAATCGATTCAGCTGAAAAGAAAGTCATACACTTCTCCTTTCACGAATAATGAGATAGATAAGAAATGGGGCACCCAAAAGACTGGTAAATATACTTACCGGAAGTTCTGTGACAGTGAAGGATCTGACAAAAATATCAGAGCCTACAAGGAGAATACCCCCCATAAGTCCGCTTAACAGCATAGTGTCAACGCGATTATTGTTGGATAAAAGTCTTGCACCATGTGGAGCCAATAAACCGACGAAACTGATAAGACCGGTCATACTGACAATGGAAGCAACGACCAAAGTAGTCATAAATAAAATAATAAAACGAAGCTTCATTACACTGACACCAAGCATTCTGGCCTCTCCTTCTTCGGCAGACAAAAGAATGACCTGTCGATGCAGTAGAAAGAGCATAATCAGACAGAATAGGCATATGAATAGATTTCCTTTCATGGAATATGCACTGATTCCATTTAAACTTCCCATTAACCAATATTCGATAGATGCCAGTTCGCGTTCCGGATCTGCGCTGATTTTTAAGAACATAAGAATAGTCTGGGCTAAGGCATGTACTGAAATACCGGCAAGAACAATGGTGCTGTTTCGACTGCTGCGGTCGATAGATGAGAGGGTAAGCGATAAAATGACAGCAAACAAGGCGCCTGCAAATGCACAAAAAGTAATGGAAGCTTCTCCGGTCAAGAAGAGTATACCTGCTGCGGCTCCTACACTGGCTCCGGAAGAAACACCGATAATATCCGGAGATGCGAGAGGATTACGAAAAATCGTCTGATAAACAAAACCAGCTACTCCAAGAGAAAAACCACCAATGAGTGCGACAATCGTTCTTGTTAAACGAAGCGTAAAAAATACCCTCAACTGCATAGGATCTCCTGAAAAAAGAAGTTCCATAGAAAGAGGGTATTTACCAATAAAAAAACTGAAGATCACCAGTACAATCAAACAGAGAGTACCGGTGATACAGAAATATTTAGTTTTTACTGTAGGTGAAATTGTAAAATGTTTCATAATATGTATCCATTATGGAGATGCAATCTGCATCGGACAATTGGTCAGGGTGTAAAAGGTTGGCAAGCCAAAGTGCTCCAAGAATGCTTCCCGGAACCGGACTGTCCCAGGATTCTGCATGATCAGGAATCTGGTAAACATTTTTATTTATAACTGCCTGGCAAGAAGCAAGATTTGGATCATTTAACACATCATCAACCGTATATTTAGCACTGGAAGCCATAATGATATATTCAGGATCCCAGGTTAGCAGCTGTTCATAGTCTATAACAGTCCAGTATGTATCTTCTATACCAGCGGCAACATTTGTTCCTCCGGCAAGACGAATCATGTCCGATTGATACATGGAATTTCCTGCAGTTGATAAAAAGTTGGAATTACCGGAAAGGTATATTGTTGGTGATGGAGTATCCTTTAATTTCTCAGCTAAAAATGTTTCCTGAGCAGAAATAAAAGAAAGAAGTTCCTCAGCCAATTCCTGTGTATTCGTGGCAGCTCCAATCAGCCGAATCATTTCGTTTAATAAATCCTGGCTTTCAGGATTTACAAAAAGAACATTCATTCCAAGACTTTCAAGTGTTTCTGCACTATCTATAAGACGAAGCGGAAGAATAATAAGATCCGGTTCTACAGAAGCACAGGCTTCTATATTCAGTTGTTTTGCAGTACCGACCCACGGAAGTTTTAATAAATCAGGGGCACTGAGTCCATAAATCGGACGATAATCGGGATTATCTTCGATACCAACAATTTTGTCATCGAGATCTAACGCAATGAGCAGACTGGAAGTAATATAGTAACAGCTGACCAGTCGTTCCGGTTCTTTTTCAATGATAACTTCTCTGCCTGCCTGGTCTGTGACAGTAATAGGATAGTAATCGTCTTTGTTTGTTGTTTCCTGAGGTGTTATATTGCTGGAATTTGTCTGGCCACAGGCCGAAAAAGACAGACACATACATAAAATAAGTAAAAAGCATATGAGTTTTTTCATGTTTGTTTCCTCTGTTGTTGTAATTTTAAAGTATAACGATATTCTATCAAATCATCTTTTATAAATCAATTGAAAATGATATAATGTTGTTTAAAGAATGACTACTTTCGGGTGTTTCGAATTTTTTTGAAAAAGGTTAAACAGTTTAATTAAAAAGGAGTCTATATATGATAACCATACAAAACTATGTACGACCAACTTCTATAGAAGAAGCCTGGCAATTAAATCAGAATAAAAAGAATAGAATCCTTGCAGGAATGTTATGGACACGTCTTGAGAAAGGATCTGTTGGGACAGCCATTGATTTATGTGATCTGAATCTGAATACAATTGAAGAAGATGAAACACAGTTTACCATCGGTGCAATGGCAACACTTCGTGACATTGAAATCCATCCAGGACTTAATGAATATTCTAATAAGTCAATCTATAATGCTGTAAAAGACATCGTTGGCGTACAGTTTCGTAATATGGCAACAGTCGGTGGCAGCATCTGGGGACGTTTTGGTTTTTCAGATGTGCTAACGGTATTTCTTGCTATGGATACTTATGTAGAACTTTACAAAGGAGGTTTGGTTTCCCTTTCTAAGTTTGTGACAATGAAAAAAGACAATGATATTCTTGTTCGTCTCATCGTAAAGAAAACAAAAGGTAAATTGACTTATTGCTCCATGCGTAATCAGCGTACAGATTTTCCTGTGATTGCGTGTGCTGTTTCTTGTATAGGAGATGAATGGAGAGTATCCGTTGGTGCTCGTCCAGGACGCGCCGTTTTAGTTAGAGATGAAAAGAATCTTCTGGGTGATGGAATCAATGAAGAGAATGCGAAGCGTTTTGCATCTTATGTAGCGGAACAGGTGCCAACTGGAAGTAATCTGCGTGGAAGCGATGTTTACCGTACGCATTTGATTAAAGTGTTGGTGGAACGTTCTCTGAATGAACTTGGAGGTATGTAATATGGAGATCAAACTTAAATTAAACGGAAAGAATATAACTGCATCTGTAGATGCGGATACCGTATTACTTGATTTTCTTCGCCATAAAGGCTGTTTAAGTGTAAAAAGAGGCTGCGATACATCGAACTGTGGACTTTGTACAGTTTTAATGGACGGAAAACCTATCCTTTCCTGTTCTACATTGGCGGCAAGAGCAGATGGTCACGAAATTTATACATTGGAAGGGCTTCAAAAAGAAGCAGAAGATTTTATAGGTTATATCGCTGACCAGGGAGCTGATCAGTGTGGATTCTGCAATTCAGGATTTGTCATGAATACGATTGCCCTTCTTCGTGAAAATCCGGAACCAACAGATGATGAGATTCGAGCATTCCTTACAGGTAATTTGTGTCGCTGCAGCGGATATGACGGACAGCTCAGAGGAATTCGAAATTATTTGAATTCCCGTAAAGTCTAAGGAGGCAGTTATGGAACATAAAGAATATAAATCTATCAATAAATCAGTCCGCAAAAAGGACTCCATGCAGCTGCTTACCGGTAAACCGGTCTATACCGATGATATTACTCCGGATGATGCTTTGATTGTAAAAATTCTTCGAAGCCCCCATGCCAACGCAATGATAGAATCCATTGATACAAAAATTGCCAGGAAAGTGCCAGGAGTCGTTGATATCTACACCTGGGAAGATGTGCCAAAGAATCGTTTTGCGATTGCAGGACAGACATATCCGGAACCATCTCCATATGATCGTCTGATTCTGGACCGTCATGTACGTTTTTCGGGAGATGCTGTTGCAATTATTGCTGCAGAGACAGAAGCAGCAGCATTAAAAGCGATGAAACTGATTAAAGTAAAATATGAAGTTCTTGAGGCGGTTCTTGACTTCCGTACTGCAAAAGACAATCCTGTTCTTGTTCATCCGGAGGATGACTGGTTTCCGCCATGTCAGGTTGGCGGCGATCCAAAACGTAATATAATAGCTTGTGGCGATGATTCCTATGGTGATGTAGAAGGCATTCTTTCTGAATGTGATATTGTAATGGAACGTACTTATCATACAAAGGCATTCAATCAGGCAATGATGGAGCCTTTCAAAACATACACAAAATTAGATTGTTATGGACGTCTTCATGTAATTTCTTCGACACAGATTGTTTTCCATACACGTCGTATTCTTTCACATGCTCTTGGTATTCCAAAGAGCCGGATTCATGTAGAAAAGCCGCGTATAGGTGGAGGATTTGGTGCAAAGCAGACAGCGGTGTGCGAAGTATATCCTGCATTTGTTACAATGAAAACAGGACGTCCGGCTAGAATTTGTTATACAAGAGAAGAGGCTCAAATTGCTGGTTCACCACGTCATGAAATGGAAATTACCATTCGTTTAGGAGCTATGAAGGACGGCAGAATCCGCGTTATGGATCTGTATACATTGTCAAATTCCGGTGCCTATGGTGAACATGGGCCAACAACTGTAGGACTTTCCGGACATAAAGCACTCCCTCTCTATACAGGAAGTCTTGAAGCATTTCGTTTCCACTATGATGTGGTTTATACCAATCATATGGCGGCTGGTGCTTATCGAGGATATGGAGCTACCCAGGGAATTTATGCGGTTGAAACTATTGTTAATGAACTGGCTGAACAGCTTGGAATTGATGCAACGAACATTCGTGATATGAATATGGTTAAAGAAGGCATGGTAATGCATGCTTACTATAATGAAATTGCCAATTCCTGTGCATTAGATCGCTGTATGGACCATTGCCGTAAAATGTTCAACTGGGAAGAACGTTCAAAAATACGTGATATGGGTAATGGTAAAGTACGTACGGCAGGTGTTGCCATGGGTATGCAGGGAAGTTGTATTTCCAATGTAGACGTTGGTGGCGCCACAGTAAAATTAAGCGATGATGGCAATTATATCCTCATTATTGGCGCGGCTGATATGGGTACAGGGTGCGATACTATTCTTGCTCAGATGGTAGCTGAGGTGATGGATTGCAGTGTAGATGATGTAGAAGTTGTTGGAGCAGATACAGATATTTCGCCTTATGATTCCGGATCTTATGCTTCCTCTACTACATATGTTACAGGTAAGGCGGTAGAAAAGGCCTGCATGGATCTTAAAAACAGAATTTGTAAGATTGCTGCAGAAAAATTAGATTGTAAACTGGAAGAAATTATTTTTGAAGGAAGACAGGTTCGTCGTATTCATACAAACGAGATCCTTTCTCTTTCGGATATCGCTTACAAAGCTCAGGTATTTAATACAACGCCTGCAGAAGCAACAGCCATGCATTCCTCGCCAGTTTCACCGCCTCCATATATGGTAGGTATGGTTGAAATTGAATTAGACAAGTTGACAGGACAGGTTGATATTTTAGATTATATGGCGGTTGTGGACTGCGGTATTCCGATCAACCCGGCATTAGCAACTATTCAGACAGAAGGCGGTATCGTTCAGGGCATCGGTCATACTTTATTTGAAAATATCTCCTATGATGCAAGCGGACGTCCAAGAGAATCTTCTTTTATGCAGTATAAAATTCCTACGCGTCTGGATATGGGAAATTTGAAAGTAGAATTTGAACATAGTTATGAACCAACGGGTCCATTTGGTGCCAAGTCTATCGGTGAGATTGTAATTAATACACCTGCACCGGCGATTACCCATGCTGTCTACCGTGCAACAGGAGTATGGCATAGAGAGCTGCCAATTACACCGGAGAAGATTGTGATGTCACTTATTGAGGGATAAAACTATGCGACAGTTATTTAAAATAATGAGAGAACAACTTATGCGAGGTGAATCCCTTGTTTTTGTCTCTATTACAGCTTCTTCCGGTTCTGTACCAAGAGGAGCAGGTGCGCATATGCTCGTATCAAATAAAGGACGCATCAGTGGCACTATAGGAGGCGGAGAAGTAGAAAACAGGGCTCAGGAGATAGCTCTTTCTGTTCTTTCTTCCGGATGCTCTTGCGATTCTTCTTTTACGCTTACTGCAAATGACAGTCATAATCTTGGAATGATCTGTGGGGGATCCTGTACTGTATTTTTTCATTATATGGATGCCTTTGACAAAGAGATGATTGCTCTTTGTGAGGAAGTGGACCGTCATTTTGAAGATGGCTTAGATCTTTGGCTTGTATCAGAACTTTCAAGAGATGGCCGATTATCAATTACAGACAGAAAAAGTTCTGTTTTAGAGGGGTATCTTTCCCGTCAGCCTCGTCAGGTAACTTTAGATAAAAGAGAACTGTTTCTTGAACAAATTTGTACTTCTGACAGGGTTTATATTTTTGGAGGCGGACATGTTGCTCAGGAATTAGTACCTGTGCTTGCGCATGTAGGATTTCGATGTATTATTATGGAAGACAGAGAAGCGTTCGCAAAAAAGGAACTGTTCCCAATGGCAGACAAGATTATTCTTGGAGATTTTAATCATATAGAGGAATCCATAAATATTAGAGAAGATGACTATGTCTGTGTTATGACAAGAGGACATTCCTATGATACAGTTCTTCAGGCTCAAATTCTAAAACATAAGCCATATTATTGTGGTGTCATTGGAAGCCGCTCGAAAGCTGCTGGAGTACGAAAAGTGCTAAAAGAAGATTACGGCCTGACAGAAGATGAGTTGTCACTGATAACGACTCCCATTGGTTTACCAATTAAGGGGGTAACTCCTGCGGAAATTGCGATTTCTATTGCAGCCCAGATGATTTTATTAAGAGCAGAAAAGTAAACAAGCAAATAAAAAAGGCTGTTGTCAGTTTGACAACGGCCTTTCTGTTATCCTTTATTCAATTGGTTCATGATAAAAGATGCATTCTCTGTTTGGCGTTTGGTTCCATCGTGAGCAGCATATACGGCAATTCTTATATTAGGATACTGCTTAGTTAATGGTTCTACATATCCTTCTTTTAAAAGTTTTATCATATGTTCTAATGTAATAAGCGTATGGTCCTCTATGCCAAGGCATTGTTTGACCAGATTCAGACGATGACATACCTCGATTGCCGGTCTGTTTAATCCGTGAAGACCCGTAACAATAATAATCTCATCCACATTATCAGGAATGACAGGTTCGTTTGTTGATGGATATTTGACAGGCATATGCTGGGAACCGTCTGCCTCTACCAATACAACATCAGCGTAGGAACATACTGTATTATATGTTTTAATAGAGAGAGGGGCGATCTTTTCTCCCTCCGGTATACCTGCCATGACATACCCATCGGATTCTAATTTATGAATTATTATGGATGCATCATCAGAGAGAGTTGTATCTTTTTCTATATACATATGAGTCGTCGTTGTTATAAATAATTTTTTTCCCTGGGAACGATAGGTCTCCGCCATTTGTTTTAATAAAGTCGTTTTACCTCCGGAACCAACAATTGCGATGACCATATTACAGACGACCTCTCAAGAATAATACAGCTTCCAGTACACCTCCGGCGATACATCGGGCTTTATCAGATATAGTAAAACAGTTGTTATATTCTTCCGCACGCGGATCAATATCTGCAATCTTAAATCCTTTCGTAACCGGATAGCCATTTCTGATAAGACCTCGTAATAAGCCGTCTAAACTTGCTTTAACCGGAACCGGACCATTCTTTGTTTCTACAATAGCAATGGTTTCGTCTTTTGAGACAGTATCCGTAATTTTAGCAATGTTCTTAAGGATTCCGTCTGCAGGGCTGTGAATCACACGTTCTTTGCCGTAACCATTAATAATGCCCGGAACACCGGTATTAGGAGCAGCAGAACCGTGAAGCAGGACACGTCCAAGATTATGTCCTCGTTTTGTCTCAATAACGGCATCTACATCCTTACCTGCTATAAATCCAGGACCTAAAGCAACGGTAACAGGTGCCATGTCTTTATTGGTACCAAGATTTTTTTTGGCAAGAATTCCATCGACAACAGCGAAAGGTTTTAATTCTTTAATAGACAATCCTTCAGGATCAACAAGAATAACAAGCTTTCCTTCTTTTAATAAAGTTTTTGCTTCGTCTAAAGATTTTGCAAGAATGCAAGTAACATCCTCTACTTGCTGTGTTCCCTGATAAACGGCTTCGCTAAATGCAACATTTCGTCGGATAGCAGAAGGCTTCGCAATTTCAAGAACGAGGACTGAAAAACCGCTTTTATATAATTTATAAATTGTTCCGGTGGCAAGATCTCCGCCACCACGGACAATAATCAGATGATTCATTTGCGTTTACTCCAAAATAATATAGGAATTTTCTTTTTCTGTTACATATCCAATGATGGAAGCATCCGGAATGGATTTTTTAAGCTCTGAAAGGCATGCCTCACCGTATTCCATAGGGATTGAAAAAAGTAATCCGCCGCTTGTTTGAGGATCATAGAGAATATCCTGCATAGCAAGAGAAACGTTATTCGATACAAAAACGCCAGATTCCGCATATTCCCTGTTTCGGTATGCGCCAGAAGGAATAAGACCCATGGAGGCAAATTCTAAAGCCTCTTTATGGAAAGGTATCTGATTAATCTTTATATGAATGCTGCAATTGCTTCCCTGTGCCATTTCATAACTGTGGCCAATAAGACCAAAACCAGTCACATCCGTGCAGCTGTGGACCGGATATTTTACCATGATATCTCGGGCATTTTTATTCAAAGCAGCCATTTGCGTATAGATTTTATCCATAATGGATTGATCTGCCATATCTGCTTTTGCGGCTGTTGTGAGTATACCAACTCCCAGCGGTTTTGTAAGAATAAGGACATCGCCGGGTTTAGCATTGCTATTTGTTAGCAATTGATCAGGATGAACAAAACCGGATACCGCAAGACCATAGATTGGTTCAGCCCCTTTGATGGTATGACCGCCTGTAATAATGGCTCCGGCTTCGTAAGCGGCATCATATCCACCGCGGAGTATTTCACGAATCGTAACATCATCCATTCCATCTGCGGCACATAAAATATTTAATGCAAGCTTTGGTTCACCACCCATAGCATAAACATCACTTAATGCATTTACAGCTGCAATTTTACCATATAGATATGGATTATCGACGATAGGAGGGAAGAAGTCCGTTGTCTGAATAAGCGCAGTGTTTTCATCGAGTAAATATACACTGGCATCATCACTTTTATCATAACCGACAATGAGACGCGGATCGGAATGGGTTTTAAAGCCACTTAACATTTTAGCAAGAGTTCCGGCACCCATCTTTGCACCACATCCTGCACAGTTTGCCAATTTTGTTAATTTAACATTTGTTTCCATAAGTCACCTTTAAGGAGTCACGATATGACGTGCATTTTCCATACGTTCTACAATGTCATACATATTTGTCACACTGCCTACAGCCAGTTTTTCTTTGAGACCATAAAAGTCAAGACAAGTACCACAGGTAAGAATAGTAACACCTTCGGATTCTAATAATTTTAGATCTTCTAATGTGTCTGCATCTTCGCAAGTTAAGTAAGCACCTGTATTATAGCAAAGAATTGTTTCTGGAAGATAATCTTGCTTAGTAAGGGCAAAAACAAAGGCTTTCATTAATGCTGTGCCAAGTTTTGAATCGCCGGTTCCCATTGTGTTCGCAGACAGTACAACAAGCATTCCTTTACGGCGCGAATCAGCCGTACATTCGAGTTCTTCTTCATTTACTTCATTGATAGAAGATGTTTCCGCTGTTTCACCAACGATCATCGTAATTCTGAATTCTGCGTCGTCTGTTTTTTCACTGGATGCAGTATATCCTTTATGGGATGCGAAACGAAGCAGGTTCTGTACGGCAATTTCATTATCAACGACGACATGTAAAATGTCGCCGGTCTTCATTTCTTCTGTACATTTTTTTGTGTTTACAACGGGTAATGGACATGCCATTCCCTGGCAATCTAATATTTTTTCCATTTTTATTCCTCCTTGGCTAATTCCTGAAGTGCAGAAATGGCAATATGTATTTCTTCTAATGTGTTCATATGAGAAAAGCTGAATCGAACGGCACCTTGTTTTACGGTACCCAATGCCTCGTGCATAAGCGGAGCACAGTGAGCTCCTGGGCGAGTAGCAATACCATATTCATAAGAAAGCGCATCACTTACTTCGCCAGAATCATAATCACGTACATTAAGAGTGACGATGGCACAGCGGTTTATACTGCTAAAATCTCCATAGACAGTAATTCCGGGGATTTTTTTTACCTTTGAATAGAACTCCCACATCAAATCCTGTTCTTTCTGCCGTATGAAGTCAATGCCAATATTCTGTATATAACGAACGGAAGCCAATAAACCGGCGATGCCATGACCGTTCAAAGTTCCGGCTTCCAAAGCGGTTGGCATATGTTTCGGATGAGAGTGAAGATACGTTTGTACGCCGCTGCCGCCTGACAATAAAGGCCGGAGTACGACATTCTCTCTAACATAAATACCTCCTGTACCTTGCGGACCCAAAAGACCTTTATGCCCGGTAAAACATAAAATATCAATATGCATCTCCTGAACATCAATTGGATATATGCCTGCAGTCTGCGAAGCATCAACGATGTAAAGCAATCCATAATCTTTCGCAATTTGCCCGATTCGGCGGATATCTAATAAATTACCTGTTAAGTTGGAAGCATGAGTAGTAATTATTGCTTTTGTATTGGAACGAATATGAGAGACAAAATTCAGATAGTTGATATTACCCTCTCTATCCGCCGGAAGAATGGTTAATTCAACACCTCGTTCCTCCATTTCATATAGCGGTCTAAGAACGGAATTATGTTCCAGAGCAGTCGTAATTACATGGTCACCGGCAGATAATACGCCTTTGATAGCTATATTTAAAGCCTGAGTAGAATTGGCAGTGAATGCAATTCTGTTTGGGTTTTCAGCATGAAATAAATCGGATAATACAGTCCGGGCTTCATAAATAGTTCTCGATGCACTTAGAGCACCATCGTGGATGCCTCTGCCTGAATTACCAAAAGAGCAGAGAGCAGCAGTCATTGCCTGGATCACACAGTCAGGTTTATATAAGGTTGTTGCTGCGTTATCAAAATAAATCATGTCTGTCTCCTTAGATGAAACAATGGTGGATGCCCTGATGTTGGATGCCGTAATCGGTCATAAGCTGCAATAATTGTGTTTCTGATTCGACATCTGCACACCATGCAAGCCCACAATCTGCAGAAATAGATCCGGGAACAGGTACAATACGTCCAGCGGCCTGATTGGATTTACATACCTGTTCCATAGCCATAGCAGCTGTTGTTGTATAAAATGTAATAATTAGTTTGATTGTTTTCTTTATCATACGTTTCCTCGAATCAATCACGTTGTATTTTATAAAACCATAACGAAATTATATAACATTATTTTCTAGGGCACAAGATTTCCAATAAAGATAATAGCTCTTTATAATACTCCATTTAATTAGAAACAATGAAAAAATTAGCACTCACCTATTGACAGTGCTAATAATATGTGTTATAAAAGATATAGAACAAACAAAACGAATAAAACAATTTGTTCTGGATATAATAATTATTATTTTGAATGGAGGAATAGATATGTTAATGCCTAGTATTTTTGGAGAAAACTTATTTGATAACTTTTTTAATGATTTTATGAGTCCGACAAAACAGATGGTTCGTTTTAATACACCCGTATCATCTGTGATGAAGACAGATATTAAAGATACAGAGAATGGATATGAGTTAGATATTGATCTTCCTGGATACAAGAAAGAAGATGTTACAGCCGAATTAAAAGATGGTTGTTTAACGATTAGTGCATCCACGAAGTCGGAAAATGATGAAAAAGATTCGGAAGGAAGATATGTACGCAGAGAACGTTATTACGGAAGCTGCAGCAGAAGTTTCCGTGTTGGTGAACATCTGACACAGGAAGATATTAAAGCTCGATTTGATAATGGTGTGCTTAAATTATATGTTCCAAAGAAAGATGTTAAACCTGCTTTGGAAGATAAGAAGTATATTATGATTGAAGGTTAAAAGCTGAATCTTATTTAAAAGCCTCTCTCAATTAAATATAAATAACCAGTAAGAAAACCGTCTTAAAGACTTCAATATCTTTAAGACGGTTTTTTTATACACATAATTTACACACGAATTTTGGTTCCTTTTCCATCACGATGTGCAGTTTTCAATTTGTTTAATGATATGGTTTGGTCATTGTAGGTAATCAGTGTTTCAGCGTCTTTGTTTAAAAGATAGATGTTTTCAATAAAATCGTCGGATCCCAGTTTCATGCCTCGAACACCAACAGCTCCTTTTTTCTTTTCAGGAACTTCTTCAAAGGCAAATTTCAGGAATATGCCTTTGTGTGTTTGAAGGACGATGTGCGTTGCATCGCCAATGTGACTAACAGATACTAAGGTATCATTTTCTGAAAGTTTTGTTGAAGCAATGGTCCGTTTGGCTACATTGAACTCCTGTCCGGAAACCACTTTCATCCAGGATTGCCGGGTTGTAAAGAGGAGAGGTCTGTCCATAATATGAGCAAGACTATCTACATAAATCATGGATTCATCGCTGCTCTTATAATTACCGAAATTATCGATTGGAATGGACTTGTCACGGAATTTACCAAATGGCAGATCGGATATTTTAATCAAATGCATATGGCCCATATCTGTGAATATACACAGCTTATCGGTGTTTTTACACTGGATAATGTATTTGTTTTCGGAAACAGCAGCATCTTTGTTTCTTTCGAAGGTTGGAACATCAACCGTACGGCAATAACCGAAACGATCCATTAAGAATACAACATCCATTTCTTCAAATTTCTTTTCCGTAAATACGGCTTCTTTTGCAATGGTAATCTGTGTTCGTCTTGGTCGGGCATATTCGTTTTTAAATACCTGCAGTTCTTTTGTGATGACTTTGGACATGCTCGAATGATTTTCAAGGATATCCTCATATTTGGCAATGTTCTTTAGGGTGTTTTCATAGTCTTTTTGTAAAGCTTCAATTTCAAGACCGATCAATTTATACAAGCGCATTTCGAGAATAGCAGTTGCCTGATTTTCTGTGAAATGCAGTTTTTTTGCATTGCGTTCAGATGTTTTTGATTTGAAGTTAATACCTTCAGTTATTCCATTGACCAGACAGTTTTTCGCCTGTTTGATATTTTTGGAACCACGAAGGATTTCAATAATTAAATCAATGACATCACAGGCTTTGATCAAACCTTCCTGAATTTCACGTTTTTCCTGTTCTTTGACAAGTAAATGCTGATATTTACGTGTGTTAATATCATACTGGAAATCTAAAAAGCTTTCGATGATGGCTTTGAGGCCCAGTGTTTCCGGACGTCCGTCAGCAACAGCGAGCATGTTGACACCGAAAGTATCTTCAAGACGTGTTTTCTTGTAAAGCATGTTTTTCAGATTTTCTACATCCGCACCGCGTTTTAATTCTAAGACAATACGGATTCCTTCTTTTGAAGACTGGTTGGAAATATCCACAATATCATTTGTCTTTTTACTTTCAACAAGTGCATAAACATCATTCAAAAATTTACCAATACCGGCACCGATCATTGTGTATGGAATTTCGGTAATAACGAGCTGTTCGCGTCCGCCTTTTAACTTTTCAATTTCAACTTTACCGCGAAGTTTGATCTTTCCCTGTCCGCTTTCGTAGATCGAAAGAAGCTCGTCTTTATTAGTAACGATACCGCCGGTTGGAAAATCCGGACCAGGCAAAATGGTCATTAATTCTTCTGTGGAGATTTCCGGATTCTTCATATAAGATAATACAGCATCAATAACTTCACCAGTATTGTGTGGCGGTATACTGGTTGCCATACCGACAGCAATACCTTCAGCACCATTGATGAGCAGGTTTGGAATACGTGCCGGCAATACCACCGGTTCTTTTTCTGTCTCATCAAAGTTCGGCTGGAAATCGATGACATTTTTATCTAAGTCGGTAAGAAAAGCTTCCTGGGTAATCTTTTGTAATCTGGCTTCCGTATAACGCATGGCAGCAGCGCCATCGCCTTCGATGGAACCAAAGTTGCCATGACCATCAACAAGGGGTTCGCCTTTTTTAAAGTCCTGAGTCATGACAACGAGAGATTCATAAATGGAACTGTCGCCGTGCGGATGGTATTTACCCATAGTATCGCCGACAATACGTGCCGATTTACGATAAGGTTTATCATATCGAATACCAAGTTCATGCATATCATAAAGCGTGCGGCGCTGAACCGGTTTTAAGCCGTCACGAACATCCGGGAGAGCACGGGCGATAATAACACTCATGGCATAATCAATATAAGATTTTTGCATAATATCCGAGTATTCTGTTCGGATAATCTGTTCTTCAAAACGTTCTTTTTCCATGATGTTCCCTCCTATACGTCAAGTTCGGCATCGTGTGCATGTTTATAGATAAATGCTTTACGCGGCGGAACTTCAGTTCCCATTAAAAGTTCAGTAACATCGGATGCCATACGGGCATCTTCGATTTCAACACGCTTTAAAATACGTGTTTTCGGATTTAATGTTGTTTCCCACAATTGTTCGGCATCCATTTCACCGAGACCTTTGTAACGCTGCAAGGTAAAACTGCCTTTATGGGTTTTTCTGTATTTTGCAAGGTCTGCATCATCATAAAGATAGGTTTCTTCACCTCGGGATGGCATTACTTTATAAAGCGGAGGCATGGCCACATAGACATGTCCTTCAAAAATCAGTTCCGGCATAAAGCGATAGAAGAGGGTTAACAGCAATGTAGAAATATGGGCACCATCGACATCCGCATCGGCCATGATAATGATTTTATCGTATTTCAATTTGCTAATATCAAAGTCATTGCCATAACCTTCGGAAAAACCGCAGCCGAAAGCATTGATCATCGTTTTGATCTCAGCATTGGCAAGAACTTTATCAATACTTGCTTTTTCGACGTTTAAGATTTTACCTCGAATCGGTAAAATAGCCTGATAATGGCGATCACGTGCAGTTTTTGCAGAACCGCCGGCAGAATCCCCTTCGACAATAAAAATTTCACATATCGAAGGATCTCTGCTTTCGCAGTTGGCAAGTTTTCCATTGGAGTCAAACGAAAACTTTGGCTTAGATAAAAGATTTGTCTTTGCGCGTTCTTCAGATTTTCGGATTTTAGCAGCTTTTTCTGCACAAGCCAAAACATTTTTTAATGTTTCAAGATTTTTATCGAAAAATCTTGGAAGTTCATCACTGGTGATCTTATTCGATGCTTTTGCTGCATCCGGGTTATCAAGTTTTGTTTTTGTCTGACCTTCAAAGCGTGGATCCGGGTGTTTTACAGATACAATGGCCGTCATACCATTTCGAATATCTGCCCCGGTAAAGTTTGAATCTTTATCTTTTAAAATGTTCAGCTCACGGGCATAACTATTCATAACTGTTGTAAATGCCGTTTTAAATCCTGTAATATGTGTGCCGCCTTCGGCATTGTAGATGTTATTGCAAAAACCAAGAACATTTTCATGGAATTCATTCACATATTGGAAAGCAGCTTCAATCTGAATACCCTCAGCTTCACCTTTAAAGTAAATGACATCACAAACCGTTTCTTTATGTTTGTTTAAATCTTTGATGAAACCAATAATGCCGTCAGGTTCGTGAAATTCCAGATGTTCTGGTGTACTTTCGCGCAAATCATCATAGATAATCGTCAAATTTGGATTTAAATAAGCTGTTTCATGAAGACGGCTAATGACTTCGTCTTCTTTGAAACGTGTTTTTTCAAAAATTTCTGCATCCGGGAGAAACGTTACTTTCGTTCCTGTTTTACGTGTTTTGCCTGTGACCGGGAGAAGTCCATTTACAAGTTCGACCGTAGGGATACCGCGTGCAAAAGCATCGTGGTGAATGGCTCCGTCACGGGAAATATCTACTGTCATCCACTCGGAGAGGGCATTTACAACAGAAGAACCAACACCGTGTAAACCGCCGCTGGTTTTGTATACGGAATCATCAAATTTGCCGCCTGCATGCAGGGTAGTAAATACGAGACGTTCTGCAGGAACACCTTTTTCGTGCATACCCACAGGGATGCCTCGACCATTATCTTCAACAGTTGCAGAGCCATCTTTATTTAAGGTGATATGAATGAGATCACAGAAACCGGCAAGATGTTCGTCCACGGAGTTATCGACAATTTCATAAATTAAATGGTTCAGGCCTTTTCGGGAAACACTTCCGATATACATGCCGGGACGTTTTCGAACAGCCTCAAGACCTTCCAATACCGAAATACTTCCGGCATCGTATTGATTGGATTGTGCCATATAAGAAACCCTTTCTATGCTATAATAGTTTTATTTTAAACGAATAAATCAAGTTTCACTAAATATATTATCTTATCACAAGTAGTTATATAATTCCAGAATAAATTGTCGAACGATTATAATTGAGAAAAAAAGTTTAGTGTGCTAGAGTGGATATAACAACCGTGTTGCAAGGGTGTTAGCTTCTATTCTTGGAGAATGGAGGAATGCTTATGAAAAATCAATTTGATTTTAAAGATATGATTAATTTTGGTTTATTTATCTTAACATTACTTACATTTGTTTTTTCATTTTGTAAGTAGTTCTACATAGCAAAACTGCCCTTGTACTTTGGCGAGACAGGGCAGTTTTAATACTTAACTATTAGTCAACCCCTTGTGGGCGGTTGTTTTTCTTATAAGCATAATATATCATAATGATAAAGGTATTTCAATGACAAGCTTTCGACAAATTGGGAAAAGGATTTTGCGTATGAGTAATGAGAATAAATTTAAAATAGAAGTAACAAGTACAATACTGCATATATTTGCAATGTTCTGTATGCTGTTTGATCATATGTGGATTGCAATTGTGTACGGCAATGATTGGATGAACTGTATTGGACGTCTTGCAATGCCAGTATTTTCATTCATGATTGTGGAAGGCTATAGGCATACGGGCAATCTTAAAAAGTATATAAGGCGAATGTTTGTATTTGCATTGATTTCGGAAATTCCTTTTAATTTATTTATAAGCGGAAGTGTGATCTATCCGTTTCATCAGAATGTATTATGGACATTGTTGATCGGGATTTTGTGTATTCATAGGATAGAAAGTGCTAAAAGGACAGGAAATAAAGGGAAGTTTTTAATCACGAGTATTATTGTAACGATCGGAGCCTATTTGATCGGAATGATATTAATGCTGGATTACAATGCGGCAGGTGTACTGACTGTACTTGTATTTTATTTTTTTAATGGCGATGCATGGTATCATCGAATGGGTCAGTTTATTGGATTATATTATATTAATTTTGAACTGCTTGGCGGTATCTATGATGTGTACAATATATTCGGAAATACATTTGAATTTCCACGTCAGGGCTTTGCACTTTTTGCATTGATTCCAATCTGGCTCTATAATGGAAAAAGAGGCGTGCATTCCAAAAGGTTCCAATATTTTAACTATGCATTTTATCCGCTGCATTTACTGATTTTAAGTCTTTTGAGCCGAATGTTTTAAATCAAATATAAATGAAAAAGCGCTCCGCTAAGGATGCGCTCTTTATATAAGGGCCATACTTTTTAATACAAATATCCATGCTGTAAGTGTAACAGAAGATAATAATGTTGCCATGACAATGATACTCGAAGTTAAAACATAATCATTTTTCATGTTTTTAGCCATAATGTAACAGCTAACGGTCGTTGGAGAACCAAGCATAACTAAGATGGCAACAAGTTCACTGCTTCTAAAACCTGCCATAATGGCAAATGGGAAAAAGATCAGCGGAAGAATAACCAGTTTAATGATCGTAGCGACCATGGTTGGTTTGATTTTTGCCAGAGCTTTTCGACCTTCAAATGTAGCACCAACGACAAGAAGTGCAATTGGACTTGCTGTGCCTCCGATATTGCTGATAACTTTTAGTGGAATGTATGGAATCGGAATTCGGCAAAAAGCAAAAATACATCCGGCTAAGATGCCAATAATAATTGGATTTTTAATAACATTAATCAATGCTTTTTTGATGTTTGCCTTTCGATCAATATGAGCGGCATCTTCAGCACCGAAAGTTAAGAAGATCACTGCAAAAATGTTATAAAGAGGAACAGCAGATATAATCATCATCGGTGCCATGCCGGAATTACCGTAAATATTTTCGACAAAGGCAATGCCTAAAATAGCAGCACTTCCTCTGGCAGCCGCCTGGGAAAAAGCACCGATCATGGATCGATCATGACGGCAGTACCAATGGGCAAAAGCCCATACACCCAGAAACATAAGTGTTGTACTGGCTGCACAGAAAATGACGAATTTTGGATCGAACATTTTATAGATATCTGCTGTTGCAATATCTTTAAAAACATATAGCGGTAAAGCAACTTTAAAGACATATTTATCTGCTACCGTTGTAAATTCTTTATTAAAAATGCCAAAACGCATTAGTAACCATCCAATGATAATTACAATAAATATGGGAAGTGAAGCATTTAAACTAAAAACAAAATTCTCCATGATATCGAATCTCCTTTGTTATTTATAAAAGTCAAAAATTGTTATTTTAAAAGAAAAATATAACTGAAAATTATAAAAAATAATAATAATATGTATTTTAATTATAACTCTAAATATGGTATTCTATCAATAGCTATATTTTTGATGATTATGAATGACATATAAAGGAGGAACTCGTTATGGGAATGACAATGACCCAGAAAATTTTAGCATCGGCAGCAGGTCTTGATGAAGTTCATGCAGGACAATTGATCATGGCGAACTTAGACATTGTTTTAGCAAATGATATTACAGGTCCGGTTTCTATTAATGAAATGGAAAAATTTGATAAAAAAGGTGTTTTTGATAAAGATAAAGTGGCTTTGATTCCTGACCATTTTTCTCCAAATAAAGATATTGCATCTGCACAAAACTGCAAATGCATGCGCGAATTCGCTCGTGCAAATGATGTGACTCATTTTTATGAAGTCGGTGAGATGGGAATTGAACATGCATTACTTCCGGAAAAAGGCATTGTAACTGCAGGCGATACAGTGATCGGCGCAGATTCTCATACATGTACATACGGTGCTATCGGTGCATTTTCAACAGGTGTTGGAAGTACAGATGCAGCTTGCGGTATTGTCACAGGAAAAGCATGGTTTAAAGTTCCTTCTGCAATTAAAGTTGTTTTGACAGGCAAACCTGCAAAATGGATCAGCGGAAAAGATATTATCTTACATTTGATCGGATTAATGGGCGTTGACGGTGCCCTGTATCGTTCCTTAGAATTTGTTGGCGACGGTATTCAGTATCTTTCCATGGATGATCGTTTTACAATTGCTAATATGGCCATTGAAGGCGGTGCTAAAAACGGTATTTTCCCAGTCGATGATCTGGCTCTTTCTTATATAAAAGAACATAGTGATAAACCATATAAAATTTTTGAAGCAGACGAAGATGCTGAATATGATGAAACAATCACCATTGATCTTGCTGCTTTAAAACCAACGGTTGCATTTCCACATCTTCCTGAAAATACACATACAATTGATGAGATTGAAGATATTGCCATTGATCAGGTTGTTATTGGTTCCTGTACCAATGGACGTTTCGAAGATTTGAAAATTGCAGCAGAAGTCATGAAAGGACGTAAGATTGCAAAAGGTCTTCGTGTGATTATCATTCCGGCAACACAGAAGATTTATCTGGATGCCATGGAAGCCGGTTTTATTAAAACATTTATTGAAGCAGGTGCAATTGTTAGTACACCAACATGTGGTCCATGCTTAGGCGGTTATATGGGTATTCTTGCAGAAGGCGAAAAATGCGTTTCTACAACAAACCGTAACTTCGTTGGACGTATGGGTCATGTGACATCCGAAATTTATCTTGCAAGCCCTGCGGTAGCAGCAGCAAGTGCGATCACAGGCAAAATTTCCTGCCCATGTGAATTAGACTAAGGAGGGACTAAGAATATGAAAGCATTTGGTTCAGTTTTTAAATATGGTGACAATGTAGATACAGACGTTATTATTCCTGCAAGACATTTGGCGATTACAGATCCAAAAGGACTGGCGGCACATTGTATGGAAGATATTGATACAGAATTTGTTAAGAATGTGAAAGACGGTGACATTATGGTTGCCCGCAAAAATTTTGGCTGCGGTTCTTCGCGTGAACATGCACCGATTGCGATTAAAGCGTCTGGCATTAGCTGTGTCATTGCAGATACCTTTGCTCGTATCTTTTATCGAAATGCGATCAACATTGGGCTTCCGATCATCGAATGTCCGGAGGCGGCAGAAAAAATTGAAGCCGGAGATCAGGTGGAAATTGATTTTGATAATGGTATGATCTATAACCGCACAAAAGATGAATCCTATCAGGGCGAAGCATTTCCTCCATTTATGCAGGAGCTTATCGCGGCAGGCGGTTTGATTAATTATATGAATCAGAATAAATAATTGATAAAATAAGCATAAAAGCGTCGAGGAAGATTTGCCTCGACGCTTAAGAAATTCGTTCGGAATGTTTTAATCGAAAGGATGATACATATGAATTATAATATAGCAGTTATTAAAGGAGACGGTATTGGTCCTGAAATCGTAACAGAAGCGATGAAAGTATTGAATAAAATTGCTGAAAAATTTAATCATACATTTAATTATACCCAGGTTCTTATGGGTGGCTGTTCCATCGACGCAACAGGTGTCCCTTTAACAGATGATGCCATTGCAGCATGTAAAGCAAGTGACGCGGTTCTTTTGGGTTCTATTGGCGGAGATACAACAACTTCACCCTGGTATAAGCTTGAACCATCTTTAAGACCGGAAGCAGGACTTTTAAAGCTTCGCAAAGCACTTGGATTATTTGCCAATATTCGTCCGGCCTATCTTTACAAAGAACTGAAAGATGCGTGTCCTTTAAAAGATGAAATTATCGGTGATGGCTTTGATATGGTCATTATGCGAGAACTTACCGGCGGACTTTATTTTGGTGAAAGAAAAACGGTTGAAGAAAATGGCGTATTAAAAGCATATGATTCATTAACTTACGATGAAAATGAAATCCGTCGCATTGCGATCAAAGGGTTTGAAACAGCGATGAAGCGTCGTAAAAACGTAATCAGTGTAGATAAGGCAAACGTGTTGGATTCTTCCAGACTTTGGAGAAAAGTTGTCGAAGAAGTTGCACAGGATTATCCGGAAGTTACATATTCGCATATGTTAGTTGATAACTGTGCGATGCAGTTAGTAAAGAATCCAGGACAATTTGATGTCATTCTTACAGAAAATATGTTTGGTGACATTCTTTCAGATGAAGCCAGTGAAGTGACGGGTTCCATTGGCATGTTATCTTCGGCAAGTTTAAGCGAAACAAGTCTTGGACTTTATGAACCAAGTCATGGTTCTGCACCGGATATTGCCGGACAGAATAAAGCCAATCCGATTGCAACCATCCTTTCAGCGGCGATGCTGCTTCGTTATTCATTAAATCTGGATACAGAAGCGGATGCTATAGAAGCTGCGGTTCAAAAAGTGCTTGAAGACGGTTATCGTACGGTGGATATTATGTCCGATGGATGCAAGCTTGTTGGATGTGATGGTATGGGCGATGCAATCGTTGAACGTATTTAATAACAAATTTTGTAAAAATGTTGCATTGTTAAAAAAGTGTGTTATAATATCCAGAAAAGCACTGTAACGTGTGAAAGTGGTAAAGGATGAAAATATACCTTTTTGCATTTGCTTAGGAAGGAAGATATATATGAGAAGTGATGTTGTAACAAAAGGAATGCAGTCTGCACCTCAGCGATCTTTGTTTAATGCTTTAGGCATGACAAAAGAAGAATTGAATAAACCATTGGTTGGTATTGTAAGTTCATATAATGAAATTGTACCAGGTCATATGAATATTGATAAGATTGTGGATGCTGTTAAGCTTGGTGTTGCCATGGCTGGTGGTACACCGATTGTTTTCCCTGCAATTGCCGTATGTGATGGTATTGCCATGGGACATGTTGGTATGAAGTATTCACTTGTAACACGTGACCTCATTGCGGATTCCACAGAATGTATGGCGATGGCTCATCAGTTTGATGCCCTTGTTATGGTTCCAAACTGCGATAAAAATGTTCCTGGACTTTTAATGGCAGCAGCTCGCTTAAATGTTCCAACAGTATTTGTCAGTGGTGGTCCAATGCTTGCAGGTCGTGTAGGCGGTGAAAAACGCAGTCTTTCCAGTATGTTTGAAGCTGTTGGTTCCTACGCTGCAGGCACAATGACTGAAGAACAGGTGGATGAATTTGTAAATAAGGCATGTCCTACATGTGGTTCATGTTCGGGTATGTACACAGCGAATTCTATGAACTGTCTGACAGAAGCTTTGGGTATGGGACTTCAGGGGAATGGTACAATCCCGGCGGTTTACTCCGATCGTATTCGTCTTGCAAAACATGCAGGTATGAAAGTTATGGAGATGCTTGAAAAGAATATCCGTCCACGTGATATCATGACTGAAAAAGCATTTATGAATGCCTTGACAGTGGATATGGCTCTTGGATGTTCAACAAACAGTATGCTTCATCTTCCTGCAATTGCTCATGAAGCAGGCGTTGAACTCAATGTAGATATTGCGAATGCCATCAGTGCAAAGACACCAAACCTTTGTCATTTAGCTCCTGCAGGTTATACATATATGGAAGATCTTAATGAAGCTGGCGGCGTCTATGCTGTTATGAATGAATTAAATAAAAAAGGCTTATTATATACAGATTTGATCACTGTGACAGGTAAGACAGTGGGTGAAAATATTGCAAACTGTTTCAATAGAAATCCGGATGTTATTCGTCCAATCGATAATCCTTACAGTGAAACCGGCGGTATTGCAGTCCTTAAAGGAAATATCGCACCGGATTCATGCGTCGTAAAACGTTCCGCAGTTGTACCTGAGATGATGGTGCATGAAGGTCCGGCCAGAGTCTTTGATTGTGAAGAAGATGCAATTGCAGCAATCAAAGGCGGTAAGATTGTTGCTGGTGACGTCGTTGTTATCCGTTATGAAGGACCAAAAGGCGGTCCGGGTATGAGAGAGATGCTTAATCCTACATCTGCCATTGCGGGGATGGGACTTGGGGCAAGTGTTGCTCTGATTACAGATGGACGTTTCTCTGGTGCATCCAGGGGCGCATCTATTGGTCATGTTTCTCCGGAAGCAGCTGTCGGTGGTCCGATTGCTTTGATTGAAGAGGGAGATGTGATTCAGATTGATATTCCTGCCAATACAATTAACGTCAAAGTAAGTGATGAAGAACTTGCTGCACGTAAAGAAAAATGGCAGCCTCGTGAACCTAAGATCACGACAGGATACTTGGCAAGATATGCTTCTATGGTAACTTCCGGTAACCGTGGTGCGATTCTTGAAATGCCAAAAGTGAAATAGAAAGAGGTATTTTTATGGAATTAACTGGCGCACAAATTGTTATTGAATGTCTGAAAGAACAGGGTGTTGATACTGTTTTTGGGTTTCCTGGCGGAGCTATTTTAAATGTATACGATGAATTATATAAACATAGTGATGAGATTACCCATTATCTGACATCTCATGAACAGGGAGCATCTCACGCTGCTGATGGTTATGCCAGAGCAACTGGAAAAGTTGGTGTCTGCTTTGCAACCAGTGGACCGGGGTCAACAAACCTTGTTACAGGAATTGCAACTGCCTATCTGGATTCGGTTCCGATGGTTGTCATTACCTGTAACGTAAATACCAATCTGATTGGAAAAGACAGTTTTCAGGAAGTAGATATTCTTGGGGTTACAATTCCAGTTACAAAATACAATTTTATTGTTAAAGAAGTGGATTCTCTGGCGGATGTTATTCGTCGTGCATTTGTTATTGCACAGAGCGGACGTCCGGGACCTGTTGTTGTGGACATTACAAAAAGTGCTACAGCAGCTAAAACAGAATATACATATAAAAAACCGGAACCGATTCTTCCAGATGCAGATATGATTGATGAAGCAGCCGTTGAGAAAGCAGCGAATATGATCGCACATTCTAAAAAACCATTTGTTTTTGTCGGCGGCGGCGTGGTTTTGGCCAATGCTTCTGAAGAATTAAAACGTTTCGTAAGAAAGATTGATGCACCGGTTGCTGATTCTCTTATGGGGAAGGGTGCTTTTGACGGTACAGATGATTATTATGTCGGCATGCTTGGCATGCATGGTACCAAAGTCGCAAATTATGGAATCAGCCAGAGTGATTTAGTCATTGTTGTTGGTTCTCGATTTTCTGATCGAGTGATCGGCAATCCAAATACATTTTTAAAGAATGCACAGATTATTCAAATTGATGTAGACGCATCTGAAATCAATAAGACGATCGTTGTTGATCATTGTATTGAAGGTGATGCAAAACTTGTTTTACGACAGTTGACGGCTCAGTTGAATCAGATGGAACATAAAGATTGGATGAATTCTATTAATGAATTAAAAGGAAAATATCCAATGACTTATCCAAAAGATCGTTTGACTGGACCACAGATTGTGGAAACCATTTATGAAATGACAAAAGGTGATGCGATTATTTGTACAGAAGTTGGCCAGCATCAGATGTGGGCAGCTCAGTACTACAAATATAAAGCACCTAGAAGATTAATTACATCCGGCGGTCTTGGCACAATGGGGTATGGTCTCGGCGCTGCGATGGGAGCGAAAGTAGCTTGTCCGGAAAAAACAGTAATCAACATGGCAGGTGATGGCTGTTTCCGAATGAATTTTAATGAATTACTTACAGCTTCGAAGTATAATATTCCGATTATTGAAGTGATTTTCAATAACAGTGTATTGGGAATGGTTCGCCAGTGGCAGACACTGTTCTACGAAAAACGCTATTCAAGCACTATTTTAGATGGTGGTTTTGATTACGCTAAAATTGCGGAAGCCTGTGGCTGCCGTGGAATCAATGTTACGACCAAGGAGGAACTTATCGCCGCAATGCGAGAATCATTGTCTGCGAGCGGCCCTGTTGTCATTAACTGTATGATCGATCAGGATGACAAAGTATGGCCGATGGTATCCCCGGGTGGTTCGATTTCTGAAGCATTTTCGGAAGAAGACATGATTAAAAAGTAAATAATTATTAAAAGGAGACTAGATATTATGAGCAGAGTATGGAATTTTTCGGCAGGACCTGCAGTTTTACCTGTAGAAGTTTTACAGGAAGCAGCAAATGAAATGTTAGATTATAAAGGAACTGGTATGAGTGTTATGGAAATGAGTCATCGTTCCAAAGCATTTGAAACAATCATTCAGGAAGCAGAAGCTGATTTAAGAGAATTAATGAATATTCCTGAAGATTATGAAGTTCTTTTCCTTCAGGGCGGCGCACACACACAGTTTGCAATGGTTCCATTGAACTTTATGAAGAACCGTAAAGCCGGTTATATCATTACAGGACAGTGGGCTACAAAAGCTCACAAAGAAGCAGCACTTTTTGGTGAAGCTGTAGAACTCGCTTCTTCTAAAGATAAAACATTCTCTTATATTCCGGATTGTTCCGATCTTCCTATTACAGAAGATATGGACTATGTATATATTTGTGAAAACAACACAATTTACGGAACAAAGTTTAAAACACTTCCAAATACAAAAGGCAAACTTTTGATTTCCGACCAGTCTTCCTGTTTCTTGTCTGAACCGGTGGACGTAACAAAATACGGTATGATCTATGCAGGCGCTCAGAAAAATGTAGGCCCTGCAGGCGTTGTGATCTGTATCGTTCGTAAAGATCTTATTACAGACGACGTTCTTCCTGGAACACCAACCATGTTAAAATATAAAACACATTCTGATAATGATTCTTTATATAATACACCACCTGCATATGGTATTTATATGTGTGGTAAAGTCTTCAAATGGTTGCTTAAAAACGGCGGCCTTGAAGCAATGAAAGCAAAGAATGAACAGAAAGCAAATCTTTTTTACGATTATCTTGATTCTCAGGACTTCTACAAAGGTACAGTTGTAAAAGAAGACCGTTCCTTAATGAATGTTCCATTTATCATTGGTGATAAAGATCTTGAAGATAAATTCGTTAAAGAAGCAAAAGCAGCAGGATTTGAAAACTTAAAAGGACACCGTTCCGTTGGCGGTATGCGTGCAAGTATTTACAACGCAATGCCACAGGAAGGTGTAGAAGCCCTCATCGACTTCATGAAGAAATTTGCAGCAGAAAATAAATAAGAGGTGTTTTGATATGTATAAAGTAAATTGTTTGAATCCAATCGCACAGGTTGGTATGGATGTTTTTACAGATGCTTATGAAAGAGTAGATAACCTTGCAGATGCACAGGTGGCAATGGTTCGAAGTGCAGCAATGCATGATCTTGAACTTCCGGAAGATCTTTTAGCAATTGCAAGAGCCGGTGCCGGTGTGAATAACATTCCATTAGATAAATGTGCAGAAAAAGGTATCGTTGTATTTAATACACCGGGTGCCAATGCTAACGGAGTTAAAGAAGCTGTTCTTGCAGGTATGTTTATTGCGGCTCGTGATATCGTTGGCGGTATTAACTGGGTTCAGTGTGAAAAAGCAGATCCTACAATTGATAAATTAGTAGAAAAGAAAAAAAGCCAGTTTGCAGGTACTGAATTAAAAGGTAAAAAACTGGGCGTTATCGGTCTTGGAGCAATCGGTGTTCTTGTTGCAAACGTGTGCAGACATCTTGGTATGGAAGTTTACGGATATGACCCATACATTTCTGTAGACGCAGCATGGAGCCTTTCCAGAAATATCAAACACATCAACAATCTTGATGACATCTTTACAACATGTGATTTCATTACAGTGCATGTGCCATTAATTGAAACAACACGTAAGATGATCAATGAAGAAGCTATCGCAAAGATGAAAGACGGCGTGATTATTCTTAACTTCTCCAGAGATTCCCTCGTTGATGATGATGCGATGGAAGCAGCACTTGCTTCCGGCAAAGTACGTCGTTATGTAACAGATTTCCCTAATGCTCGCACAGCAAATATGCCGGGCGTTATTGCGATTCCTCATCTTGGTGCATCCACTGAAGAATCTGAGGATAACTGTGCAGTGATGGCAGCAAAACAGTTACGTAACTTTGTTGAAAACGGTAATATTAAGAATTCCGTAAACTATCCGGCATGTGATATGGGCGCTTGTAAGTCTGAAGGCCGTGTGACAATCTGCCATCAGAATATCCCTGGTATCCTTGGTAAATTGACAAGTGTATGTGCTGAAGAAGGTGTGAACATTCAGGACCTTACAAACAAGAGTAAAGCGGCTTGGGCTTATACAATGATGGATATCAACTCAGAAGTATCTGAACAGCTCATCAATGCATTAGAAGCAGTTGAAGGCGTTGTTAAAGTTCGTAAAATCAAATAATATCGATTGTTTTTGTGAAAAACAATTATCTGACTAGAAACAGGATTGATAGAAATTATCTGTCAATCCTGTTTTTTTGCGTGTTTTATGATATAATAATTACATGCTTTAAATGTTGATCAGGAACTAAATGGGGAGGGATGTTTATGAAAGAATATGAAACATATACATTTCCATCAACAATTTCAATAGAGGACATGCATAAGTTTTTTGCAGGTGTACATTATGAAGTGTACAAAATGTTTGGAGCGCATCCGATGAAAGTTGGTAAGATCAAAGGTGTACGTTTTGTTGTCTGGGCTCCACGCGCTGTGTCAGTGAGTGTTGTTGGTGGCTTTAATGGATGGGATGTCAATGCCCATGTAATGCATCTGATCGAAAATGGCGTTTATGAATTATTTATTCCAGGAGTAGAATCCGGATCTTTATATAAGTATGCTATTCGATTAAAAGATTATTCAATCATTTATAAGTCAGATCCATATGGAACACATATGGAGATGCGCCCGAACAATGCATCCATCGTCTACGATATTCAAAAATGTCATAAATGGCAAGACAAAGAATGGATGTCAAAACGTAAGAAAAATGCTAAAAAAGAAATGCCTCAGTTTATTTATGAATTGCATTTGGGTGGATTTATGCGTCCTGAACCAGTCGTTGAAGAAGATATCTATGGGAACCCAGTGATTCTTAAGCCTGCAGGCTTCTACAACTATCGTGAATTAGCAGAGAAAGTAACGGATTATGTTTTAGATATGGGATACACTCATGTTGAACTTATGCCGGTGATGGAACATCCATATGATCCTTCGTGGGGATATCAGGTTACGGGATATTATGCACCAACTTCAAGATATGGCACGCCGGAAGACTTTATGTATTTTGTGGATTATCTGCATCAGCATGATATTGGTGTTATCCTTGATTGGGTTCCTGCACATTTTCCAAAAGATTTGAATGGACTGGCTCGGTTTGATGGAGAAGCATTGTATGAAGATCCCAATCCAAGACGTGGGGAACATCCACATTGGGGCACACTTGTATTTGATTATGGTCGAAAAGAAGTCAGCAACTTCCTCATAGCGAACGCATTATATTGGGTGGAACAGTATCATGTTGATGGACTTCGAATAGATGCGGTTGCGTCAATGTTATATTTAGATTATGGACGTGAATCAGGAGAATGGCAGCCAAATATGTTTGGCGAAAATATTAATCTTGAAACGGTAGAATTTTTAAAACATTTGAATTCCATCATGAACAAACGAAATCCGGACGTACAGATGATTGCAGAAGAATCGACGGCTTATCCACGTGTTACCGGAAAAGTTGGAGAGAATTGTCTTGGATTCGATTATAAATGGAATATGGGTTGGATGAATGATTTTCTTCACTACATGGAAAAAGATCCTCTGTATCGTAAATTTGAGTACAATCAGCTCCTGTTTAGTATGGTCTACGCTTACAGTGAAAAGTATATTCTTGTATTATCTCATGATGAAGTGGTTCATGGAAAAGGATCCATGATTACAAAAATGCCGGGAGAGTACGAGGAAAAATTTGCAAATCTTCGACTGGCATATGGCTATATGGTGTGTCACCCTGGAAAGAAACTCCTTTTTATGGGACAGGATTATGCTCAATTTGCAGAGTTTGATGAATCTAAGAGTCTTGAGTGGTTTATGCTGGATTATGACATGCATAAAAAGATGCATAATTATATGAGAGAATTGATACATCTTTACAAAGAATATCCGGCCCTCTATACATTGGATCATGATCCGGATGGATTTCAGTGGATCAACTGCATGATGCCGGAAGAAAGTATGGTTTCTTTTGTTCGTAACACGAAAAAGAAAGACGAAACTTTATTAATTGTATGTAATTTTACACCAGTGGTACGTAAGGATTTTCATATTGGTGTTCCATTTAAAGGGAAGTATAAAGAAATATTCAACAGTGACGCAGTGAAATTCGGTGGCGAAGGCAATGTGAATAAACGACTTAAACAGTCTAGAAAGAAAGAATGGGATGGAAAGGATCATTCCATTAAGATTACGGTTCCACCAATGGGAATCAGCATTTTCAAATGTATTGGAATTGACTAAGATATAATAAAAACGGAAGTCTTTGAAAGTGAAAGACTTCCGCTTTTGCATAAATGACAGGTTTTATAATGCGGGTGTTGTGTCTAAATATGTTTTTTCAAGAACAATAACATTCTTCATAGCTTCTGTTCCAGGAGCACCAATGGTATTTCTCATGTTAACACAGGTTTCAAGAGAGATTTCTTTATAAATATCTTCTTTAAATACCGGGCTGATCGCCTGGAATTCTTCTAAAGTGAAATCATCCAATGCCTTGTTATGCTCAATTCCGTAGAGAACAAGCTGACCGATAATGCCATGGGCATCACGGAATGGAACGCCGTGTTTAACGAGATAATCTGCGGCATCTGTTGCATTTGTAAAGCCATTTTTTGCACTTTTTTCCATAGCTGGTTTATTGATCTTCATGGTTTCAATCATACCTGTGAAAAGCTTAATACAACCTTTGGTTGTGTCGATGGCATCAAAGGTAAATTCTTTATCTTCCTGCATATCTTTGTTATAAGCAAGCGGCAAACCTTTCATGGTTGTAAGCATGGACATGAGAGAACCATAAACACGACCGGTTTTACCGCGAACAAGTTCAGCAATGTCTGGATTTTTCTTCTGAGGCATGATACTGCTTCCTGTAGAATAAGCATCGTCAAGTTCAATAAACTGATATTCGTTTGTGTTCCAAATGATAATTTCTTCAGAGAAACGGCTTAAGTGCATCATAATTGTTGAGAGTGCGCTTAAAAGTTCAATCAGATAATCTCTGTCGGAAACGGAGTCCATACTATTTAATGTTGGTCCGTCAAAAGCAAGTAATTCAGCTGTATAGGCGCGATCTAACGGATATGTCGTGCCTGCGAGAGCGCCGGATCCCAATGGACATAAATTCATGCGTTTGAAAATATCTGCAAGACGGCTTCGGTCACGCTTAAACATTTCAAAATAAGCACCAAAATGATGTGCCAGAGTTAATGGCTGTGCTTTCTGAAGATGTGTAAAGCCAGGCATATAGGTTTCTGTGTTTTCTTCCATGATTTTAAGAATCACACGTAAAAAATCATAAAGAAGTTCATCGATTTCTTTGATTTCATCGCGTGTGTAAAGTTTCATATCTAAAGCAACCTGATCATTACGACTGCGTCCTGTATGGAGTTTTTTTCCGGTTTCGCCTGTGCGTTCAATCAATGTTGCTTCGACAAAACTGTGAATATCCTCAAAACTTGCCGGAATTTCGAGAGTACCTTCTGAGAGTTCTTTTTTGATATCTTTTAATGTCGCAATAATGGTATCGCGTTCGTCATTTGTCAAAATACCCTGTTTTGCAAGCATGGTTACATGAGCAATACTTCCATCAATATCCTGTTTAAAAAATTTCTGGTCAAATGAAATAGATGCATTAAAGTTATGAACCAACTGATCGGTCTGTTTTGTAAAACGTCCGCCCCATAATTTTAATTCCATAATTGTGTCACTTCTTTCTGTAATAATCTATGTATTGTCATTAAAATAAAAAAAGCATAATTATAACCATATCATAATTATACATGGTAAAATATTAGCCTATTTTATATGAAAATGCAAGGAAATCCTTTGAACTGTAAGAAAATCTGTACATAAATTTTAAAAGAAAAAAGCACATGATTTTATACAATTTGGGGATAAAAAGTTTAGAAATAGTATCTTTACAATGAAAAATCTCTATGCTATAATGTTGCGGTGTGAGATTTTAACCCGTGCTCAGTTTTTTGGTACTCCAGCCGATTCTTAGCACGAGGCATTTATTATTTAATTTTAGGAGGAATCATAATATGATTACAGCAGAAATGAAAAAAGAAATTATTGCAACTTATGGCAAAACACCTGAAGATACAGGTTCACCAGAAGTACAGATCGCTTTATTAACAGCAAGAATCAGCGATTTGACAGAACACTTAAAAACACACAAAAAAGACCACCACAGCAGACGCGGTTTGTTAAAAATGGTAGGTCAGAGACGTGGTATGCTTGATTATCTTAAGAAAAATGATATCGAAAGATACAGAGCAATCGTTCAGAAGTTAGGCTTAAGAAAATAATTTTTTTCAGTGGGATGGAACACTCCATCCCACTCTTTGTATTGAAATTTTACTCATTGGTATTTCACAGGAAACTACAACTCGAGACCACTGAAAAGTGCATGAGAGAAATGGATTCTAAAATAGATTCTCGTGGTTTTTTCAGTAGTTTCGATGGCTTCCTGTGAAAATAAGTTATTATTTTTAAAAGGAGACAGACTATGGCTTACAAGAGTTATACAATGGAACTTGCCGGAAGAACATTAAGATGTGATATCGGCAGAGTTGCAAAACAGGCGAATGGTGCCGTACTTATTCACTATGGTGATACAGTACTTCTTTCTACAGCAACAGCATCCGAAAAACCAAGAGAAGGTATCGACTTCTTCCCATTAAGTGTAGAATTCGAAGAAAAGATGTATTCTGTAGGTAAAATTCCTGGCGGATTTAACAAACGTGAAGGTAAAGCGAGCGAACATGCAGTTCTTACATCTCGTGTCATCGACCGTCCAATGCGTCCTTTATTCCCAAAAGATTACCGTAATGATGTAACATTGAACAATCTCGTTATGAGTGTGGATCCAGATGCAAACCCAGAAGTTGTAGCTATGCTTGGTTCTGCACTTGCTGTATCCATTTCTGATATCCCATTTGACGGTCCAATTTCTGCAACACAGGTTGGTCTTGTCGATGGTGCATTCGTATTCAACCCAACAGCAGAAGAAAAAGAAAAATCTGACCTTGCACTTACAGTAGCTTCCACACGTGAAAAAGTAATCATGATTGAAGCTGGTGCAAATGAAGTTCCAGAAGCTCAGATGATTGAAGCAATCTTTGCAGCACATGAGCTTAACCAGGAAGTAATTAAATTCTTTGACACAATCGTTGCAGAATGTGGTAAAGAAAAACATGAATATACAAGCTGCGCAATTCCAGAAGAATTATTTGCAGCAATTAAAGAAATTGTTCCTCCGGCAGAAATGGAAGAAGCCGTATTCACAGATGAGAAACAGATTCGTGAAGAAAACATCCGTCAGATCAAAGAGAAACTTGCGGAAGCTTTTGCTGAAAATGAAGAATGGCTCGAACTTATTGGTGAGGCTGTTTACCAGTATCAGAAAAAAACAGTTCGTAAGATGATCTTAAAAGATCACAAACGTCCAGATGGCCGTGAATTAAATCAGATTCGTCCATTGGCTGCAGAAGTTGATCTTATTCCTCGTGTCCATGGTTCTGCTATGTTCACTCGTGGACAGACACAGATCTGTACAATTACAACATTGGCTCCAATGTCCGAAGCACAGAGAATCGATGGTATTGAAACAGGTGTAACATCCAAACGTTACATGCATCACTACAACTTCCCATCTTACTCTGTTGGTGAAACAAAACCATCCAGAGGTCCGGGACGTCGTGAAATCGGTCACGGTGCATTGGCTGAAAAAGCTCTTGTTCCGGTACTTCCAAGTGTTGAAGAATTCCCATACGCTATTCGTACAGTTTCTGAAACATTTGAATCCAATGGTTCCACATCTCAGGCATCCGTTTGTGCATCTACAATGTCTCTTATGGCTGCAGGTGTTCCAATTAAAAAACAGGTTGCAGGTATTTCCGCAGGTCTTGTAACTGGCGATACAGATGACGATTATGTAGTATTAACAGATATTCAGGGTCTTGAAGACTTCTTTGGCGATATGGACTTTAAAGTCGCTGGCACACATGACGGTATTACAGCAATCCAGATGGATATTAAGATTCATGGTCTTACACGTCCAATTATTGAAGAAGCAATTCGCCGTACAAAAGAAGCCAGAGAATATATCATCAACGAAGTACTTACTCCAGCAATCGCTGAACCACGTACAGAAGTTGGCGAATATGCACCAAAGATCAAACAGATTATGATCGATCCACAGAAGATTGGTGATGTTGTTGGCGCAAAAGGTAAAGTTATCAACCAGATCATTGAGGAAACAGGTGTTAAAATTGATATCACAGATGACGGTTCCGTTGCTGTTTGCGGCGTTGATAAAGCCGGTATCGATAAAGCAATCGAAATGATCCAGATGATTGCTTCCGATTTCGAAGAAGGCAAGATCTATGTTGGTAAAGTTGTAAGCATCAAAGAATTCGGCGCATTCCTTGAATTTGCTCCAGGAAAAGAAGGTATGGTTCATATCTCTAAACTTGATAAAAAACGTATCAACCATGTCGAAGATGTTCTTACACTCGGTGATGTGATCAAAGTTAAATGTCTTGGAAAAGATAAGATGGGCAGAATCAGCTTTAGTAAGAAGGATGTAGA
>JAFOYH010000036.1 GCA_017391465.1 Lachnospiraceae bacterium
CACTATTATATCATTGGAGGTTTTTCTCTGTAGGCTAAAGCAATTTCAACCACTCGCATAGCAAGTGGTATATTCGTTTTCAAAGCTCCATTTTTCGTCGCCGAAAAACTCCACAATGAAAACAGGCCCATGGCCTAACAAATAAAAAAAGATAACTTCTGACACGAAGTTATCTTTTTTTAATTAATATTTAAAAATAAATTCTTCATTTCCTAATAGGATACGATCGTTTGGCGAAAGCACTTTAACATGATCCGGATGTAACACAAAACCATTGACAAAAGTATGGTTTGTTGAATTGTTATCCTGAAGAACAAATTCACCATCCATATAACTTATGATTGCATGAACACGACTGATAATTGGATTATCTTTAATACAAATCTCATTTGAAGTTGCTTTTCCGATATGCATATCTTTTTTGTCCAGAATAAATGTCGAGTGATCCGAACGACGATATAAATATGCAGTAACACTTGGCTCGAGTTCACTATGAACAGATTCATTTTCAGATAATGAATTTAAAACAGAATTTATATTATCAATCTCATCTGTATCTGACATCGACTTACCTTGTGAATCTGCCTGTATAGCGAACTGTTCTACATTCAAATCCATGTTCTGTGGTTGGTTGTCATCCAGATTCATCGGCTGATCTAACGAATTTAAATATTCATAAAAATCATTATTATCCAATTGACGGTTTTTACTTAAATATCGAATCAGATTACCAAGCCATGTCATATCATCTTCTTCAGAATAAACCATATTAACCAGTAGTTCTTTTAAGAACATGCGTAATGGACGTTCTGGAAGAATGCCGTCAATAACCGGTACATAAATACATGCGGTTTTCTTTGTTTCCGGATGGCAAAAAACACTGTTTACACCAAGCAAAATATGATTCAGATTTAATTCCTCTTTTTCTGCTTCTATAAAAGCCTTCGTTAATGATTTAAGAAAAGATAAAGCTGTGTTTTTTTCAATTTTTTGAGACAAGAATGATTTTAATGGAATATAATCCTCATATGCATAAAATAAAGTAAATACTTTGTCATTTTCAAATTCACATTTTAAAAAGAATGGGCTGTCCAAATCCAGGTATTTTTTTAAATCATCTTTGTTTACTTCGTTTATTGGGTCAATAATGATAAATGCTTCATTTTTATCATTAAAATTAACTTTTGATACGCTCATAATGTCACCTTATAACTCTCTTTATTTACAGCAAAAAAAACAATAACTTAATATAAAACAAAATAAAATCAGACAAATGCTTAACAGGTAAGACTTAATAAGCAAGTTTATAATCATACCTATAGCTATCCAAAAGATGCTGAAACCGATGATTCGTTTCATCAATCCGTCTCCATAGATTTGTTCTATATATAGTATGCTGTTTTTAATAATATGTTCTACTTATCTTCAATAATAGAATGAACTTCTGCAGCTACTTTTTCATCCTGCATAGGATCACCTTTTGTAAAACGGTTCATAATATCCGGAACCATATCAATTAATTTTGCAAATGCAGACTGACTGCTTTCAACAGGAATAACGCGTACAACGTCACCACGAATAACAAGCACTGCACACGGATCCATATCAACGCCCATTCCGCCGCCTGCTGTTGATTTGTTTTTGGCGTCCGTAGATGCAGAACCTGCACCCATTCCAAAATGAACATCAACCAAAGGAATAATTGTTGTATCACCTACAGTAACAGGTTCCCCTACAACTGTTTTTGTAGAAAGAACGCTTCCCAAACCATCAAAAAGTGATTGTACCGATGTATTAAATGTATTCGTTGCCATGAGATATCCTCCTTATTTCTTCAAATGTTTAATGTATTTAATCAATTTACGAATGTCTTTGCACAACAATGCTTTCAAAGCCCAAACAATAAAAATATATAATTGTATAGAACCTTTAATTGTCAGCTCCCCTTCGACGACCTGCTGATCAAAATCCGGAATAAGCTGGACCGACTCGCCATATAATGGATAAAATGCACTGGCATATCCAAGAATTTTGCCTGTCATAGAAGGTTTATCCATGCCAAAATGAACTTTTCCTCGAACATGATATGGTGCAATATGTTTACAAATTGAAACCAACATTTTCTTTAAAAACTTCAAACTGTTCTGAGTACATTCAGCATATATAAACTTTTCGATTTTATGAATCTTACAGGAAAAAGCATCTATTTTTTCTTCGGTATGCTCAAAAAATGAATCTATTCGATCAAATAACGAATCTATCCAATTAAAAATTTTTTCGACGAAAGTCTTTTTAGTCGTACTCATTTTTTTATGTTGTTTTTCATCCGTTCTTCTTGACTTATTAACCGCTTGCTCATCCAGAATCTTTGAAGACTCTAATAATTCATTAGGAACTTTATCTTCTAATTGGGTTTGTTCTAATTCACCTGTGTTTTTTAAAGATTCTTCGGATTCTGATTCATATATTTCCATTGTACGTTCATCATCTGAAATCTCCGAATCAGATAATTGGTCTTCAGATTTTGTGTCCTTTTCTTTTTCCGTATCTATAAACGTTTTCCAAAGAAATTTAACACGTACACTCAGTTTTTTGTCTTTAAAATCACTCGTTGCACTTATTGCACCAAACAGCCATGTAATTTTACCCAAAAACTCGGGCGTGCCATAATATTTTCCCGATACATCATACCGTATAGGAACAAACAGAACGACAAGCAAAAGAATCAAAATCAAGCTGAGAATGACCAGAAGAATACAACCAAGTATTTTTAAAAGAAATAAAATGATATGTAACACTTCCACACCTCTATTATTCAATTGCTAAGAAATTTTTTATGTCATATCCCCTTGTTTTAAGATATACGTCCTCAATAATATCTCGAACAACATCATACGCTTCGCTCTTACTTCCAGCAATGCCTATAATATATACATCATCCATATTCAGATGCGTTGTTCTTAAAAACTGACTCTCATATATATCAAGAAGATTTTCACTACCATTGGACAAAGCGATACAATAATATCCTTTTGATTTTTTTCCAAAGTTAATTTGGAATTTTGCCCATTGAGGCTGCAGGATTGATGTACCGTAATATAACTTTTTATGCCATTTCATTATCTCACCCAAATTATTTTATATGTTGATGTGTAAAAAGATGATCCTGACAATACTCATAATTCCCATTACATCTTGAACAAAATCGAAATTCCAAAGTTTCATCATCATTTTCTGTTCGACCACAAATGTGACATTTATGATGGGATGAAACTTTCTTAGATTGGTTAACAGCATAATGATATTTCATCTTACGCTTCATCTGTTTTGGAGAATAACCTTTACGTCGAATGATCGATGTAAAAAACAATATAAAATTCAATAAGGAAACAAGTATTGCTATTTTCGTTCCCCAATTTCCCTGTAAAAAGTTCACAATATATAATGCCATTGATGCATATGCCATCCATTTCATCTTAATAGGAAGGATGAACATCAGTAAAACTTCCATATCCGGATATTCAAAGGCAAAGGCAAGAAATAAGGAAGCATTGATAAAGGTTGTATCCATGTAATAAACATGTCCTGTGATTATATATATAAGAAGAGATGCAATCACTGTACCAAATACACCTGTAAAATAATATATATTAAACCGAAAACTTCCCCACGAACGTTCAAGCACATCACCAATCATATAATAAAAATATAATGTGATCACAAAAAAGAATATATTGTTTGATGGACACTGAAACAAAAATGTGAAGATTCTCCAAATCTGTCCCTGAAGAATTTTACTTGCATCTAACATTAAATAATTTACATATAAACCTGGTGCCGTCATCTGAAGTACCATTCCAAGTCCATATAAAAACACAATATAACGCATTAAATTAGGAATTGCATAACGTCCAAATTTGCGTTCCATTTTATCTAATAATGACATTTTCTACCTCATTTTCTACTAAAATGAAAGGGGCTCCCGCATTCATGCTGCCCCTTCTTTTCATACAATTATTTATTAATTTAATTATAGTAAAATGCCACTTTTTTGTCAACCAACACTTCGGAAGCTGCGTCTCGATTCATGGCTCTTATCAGGAATGTAAACGATCTCATTTTCGTTGAGCACAATCGGTGATAACTGAGGATTCGCCTCACGAAATTCATCATAATCTAAATCAAAATGTTCTAAGATCCAATCCAGATGATCACCTTTTTTTATAATGTAAGGCATATGTTTCATCGGTATACATAGTTTATCACCAATTTTCAGATTATAAACATCAACCATCGGATTTTTATCCATAATTTCATTTAGAGGAACCTGATATAGTCTGGACAACTTATATAAAGTATCATTTTCTTTAATTTCATGTAAGACTCCATCACACTGACCATATTCCTGGTCCTGTTGTTTTAAGAAATAATTCATAAAAAACCTCTTTTTTACTTAATCTATGTCATTGTATCTGATATTGTGCACGATTCTTTGTTAAAGTCTATATTGAGTTTTTATTCAGATTGTACTATAATATGTCAAATAAACATTTTGATATTAAAATTATTTTCCATAGGGGGAATTTTATGAATCCAATATTTAGATTAGGTATTGATATCGGTTCGACAACCGTAAAGATTGCCTTTCTTGATAAAGAGAATCACATTGTTTTCGCAGATTATGAACGTCATTTTGCGAATATTCGCGAAACATTACTTGATCTGATTAAAAAAGCACGTACGGCTCTTGGCAATGTGGATGTGCATGGCATGATTACAGGTTCTGGCGGTATGTCCATTGCAAAACCTTTAAACATCCCATTTGTACAGGAAGTTATTTCTGTATCGACTGCACTCCAGCATTTCGAACCTAAAACGGATGTTGCTATCGAACTTGGTGGAGAAGATGCTAAAATCATTTATTTTTCACAGGGCAATATTGAACAGCGCATGAATGGAATTTGCGCCGGTGGTACAGGTTCCTTCATTGATCAGATGGCTTCTCTTTTACAAACAGATGCTTCCGGTTTAAATGAATACGCAAAAGACTATCAGGCAATTTATCCAATTGCTGCACGTTGTGGTGTATTCGCAAAATCCGATATTCAACCATTAATTAACGAAGGTGCAACAAAAGCCGATTTATCTGCTTCTATTTTTCAGGCAGTCGTTAATCAGACAATCAGTGGTCTTGCATGTGGTAAGCCAATTCGAGGTCATGTGGCATTTCTTGGTGGACCTTTACACTTTCTTTCAGAATTGAAGTCTGCATTTATACGTACATTAAATTTATCCGGTGAATATATTATTGCTCCGGAAAATTCCCATTTGTTTGCAGCAATGGGTGCAGCAATGAATGATTCTTGCACCGAAAGTCAGTCTTTGGACACTTTAATCGAACTTCTTTCTTCTGATATTCAAATCGAAGTGGAATCCAAACGTATGGAACCGCTTTTTAAGGATCAGGAAGAATATGATGTTTTTGCCAAAAGACATCAGCAACATTCTGTCAAAAAAGGTGAACTTGCTCATTATAAAGGCAATTGTTTCCTCGGTATTGATGCAGGATCTACAACAACAAAGGTAGCCATTGTTGGCGAAGATGGAACCTTACTTTATTCTTTTTATAGCGGCAATAATGGCAGTCCATTAAATACGACCATTCGTGCGATCAAAGAAATCAAAGAATTGCTGCCAGAGACTGCGCACATTGTTCGTGCATGCTCAACCGGTTACGGTGAAGCTTTACTGAAATCCGCATTCATGTTGGATGAAGGTGAAGTTGAGACGGTTGCTCATTATTATGCTGCGGCATTTTTTGAACCTGAAGTCGATTGTATTCTTGACATTGGCGGTCAGGACATGAAATGTATCAAGATCAAGAACAATACCGTAGACAGTGTTTTATTAAACGAAGCCTGCTCTTCCGGTTGTGGTTCTTTCATCGAAACATTTGCCAAGTCTCTGAATTATCAGATTGGTGATTTTGCTAAAGTGGCATTATTTGCTAAAAATCCAATTGATCTTGGTTCCAGATGTACTGTATTTATGAACTCTAACGTTAAACAGGCACAAAAAGAAGGTGCTGAAGTCGGCGATATCTCCGCAGGTCTTGCTTATTCTGTTATTAAAAATGCTCTTTTAAAAGTCATTAAATTAACAGATCCAAAAGACCTTGGTCACAAAATTGTTGTTCAAGGCGGTACATTTTATAATGACGCGGTTCTCCGCAGTTTTGAACGTATTGCTGAATGTGATGCTGTTCGTCCAGATATCGCAGGGATCATGGGTGCATTTGGTGCAGCCTTAATTGCCCGTGAACGTTATGACGGAACTGAATCCACAATGTTACCATTGGATAAAATGATTGAATTGAAATACACAACTTCTATGGGACGTTGTAAAGGATGTACAAACAACTGTCATTTAACAATTAATCGTTTCAGTGGTGGTCGTCAGTTCATTACTGGCAATCGTTGTGAAGTCGGTATTGGAAAAGCTAAAGCAGACAGTAATGTTCCAAACTTATTTGAATATAAATATCATCGTATTTTTGATTATGAACCGTTAACACAAGATAAAGCACCTCGCGGAAAAGTTGGTATTCCACGCGTATTAAATATGTATGAAAACTATCCTTTCTGGTTTACATTTTTTACGAAGCTTGGTTATGAGGTTGTTTTATCACCACAGTCATCAGCAAACATTTATTCGCTTGGCATTGAATCCATTCCAAGTGAATCCGTGTGTTATCCTGCAAAACTTGTACACGGTCATATTATGTGGTTAATCAAAAATAATGTAAACTTTATTTTCTATCCAAGTATTCCATACGAACGTAATGAAGTAACGGATGCAAACAACCACTATAACTGCCCGATCGTTACTTCTTATTCTGAAAATATAAAAAACAATGTTGAAGAGCTTGCTTCCGAACACATTGACTTTATGAATCCATTTTTGTCTCTCGACAACGAAGAGCATATTGTTCAGCGTATGATTGAAGAATTTTCTTCAAAAATGAACATCAGCAAAGATGAAATCCGAGAAGCTGTACACGCCGGTTGGATTGAACTGGATTCTGCACGTCAGGATATGAAAGATAAAGGTGAAGAGACAATTCAGTATTTGCGAGACCATCATATGACAGGTATTGTACTTGCCGGTCGACCATACCATTTGGATAAAGAAATCAATCATGGTATTCCAGAATTAATTACATCTTATGGTATCGCTGTCCTTACTGAAGATAGTGTGTCTCATATGGCTGAAATTGAACGTCCGTTAATCGTATCCGACCAATGGATGTATCATTCCAGACTATATAAAGCAGCTCAATATGTTAAAACCCAGAAAAATCTCGAACTGATTCAGTTAAACTCCTTTGGATGCGGTTTGGATGCGGTTACTACAGATCAGGTTAAAGATATTTTAAATGGTTCCGGCCGTTTATATACATGTTTAAAAATTGATGAAGTCAGCAATTTAGGAGCCGCTCGAATTCGTATTCGCTCTCTCATTGCTGCAATCCGTTTACGAGAACAAAAACACATTCATGGTAACATACATTCCAGTGCTCATGATCGTATTTTCTTTACCGAAGAAATGGCTAAAGATTATACCATCCTTGCACCAAATATGTCACCAATCCATTTTGATATTTTGATTGAAGCCCTTCGTCACAACGGTTTAAACGTTGCATTGCTTCCGGATTGTACAAAAGAAACCATTGACATTGGTTTGAAATATGTAAATAACGATGCATGCTACCCATCCATTTGTGTTGTCGGACAGATTATGGAAGCCTTATTATCGGGTAAATATGATTTGAACAAAGTAGCGATTGCCATGACTCAGACTGGCGGTGGTTGTCGTGCTACCAATTATATAGGCTTTATCCGCCGTGCCCTTGAAAATGCAGGTATGCATCAAATTCCTGTTATTTCAATTAATGCCGGAGGTCTCGAATCAAATCCAGGTTTAAAATTCACTCCAAAAATGCTGATTGGCGCTATGCAGGCAATTGTTTACGGTGATGTATTTATGCGTGTCTTATACCGTATGCGTCCTTACGAATTACATCCGGGCTCTGCAAACCGACTTCACAAGTATTGGAAAAAAATATGTATTGATTCTATTACAGGAAAAAACAAAAACAGTTTTAAGAAAAATATTCAGGGAATTATCCGAGATTTTGATCAACTTCCAATTGATGAAAATCTTAAGAAACCTCGTGTAGGTATTGTCGGCGAAATTCTTGTTAAGTTCTCTCCTTCTGCGAACAACTATTTAGTTGATCTTCTTGAACAGGAAGGCGCGGAAGCCGTAATGCCGGATTTATTGGACTTTTTCCTTTATAGTGCTTATAATAGCAATTTTAAATACGAAAAACTTGGTAAGAGTAAAAAAGGTGCTGTTATGGCAAATATGGTCATTAAGGCCCTTGAAGCCATTCGATCTACAGCACGTAAAGAACTTGAAAAGAGTCGTCATTTCCACCCGCAGGCCAAAATCGACGAACTTGCCAAATACGCAGAACCAATTGTATCTATTGGTAACCAGACAGGTGAGGGATGGTTTTTGACAGGCGAAATGATCGAATTGATTCATCAAGGTGCAGCAAACATTGTTTGTACACAACCTTTTGGATGTCTTCCAAATCATATCGTAGGTAAAGGTGTTATTAAAGAATTACGTCGTACATATCCAGAATCCAATATTGTTGCCATTGACTATGATCCTGGTGCCAGTGAAGTTAACCAGGTGAATCGAATTAAATTAATGCTTGCAACAGCTAACAAAAACTTATCCAAATAACTAATAAAACCTCTTGTATAAATATTTTCATACAAGAGGTTTTTTAATTAAATATTTTCGATTTGCCAGTCAATTGGTTCAATGCCATGGGATTTCAGGAAATTATTTGTCTGACTGAAGGGACGACTTCCAAAAAAGCCACGATATGCAGATAATGGACTTGGGTGCGGTGCCTCCAATATTAAATGATTCGGATTGGTCAACATTGCTTTTTTTGTCTGTGCCGGACGTCCCCATAGAATAAAAACAATAGGACGTTCCTGTTCATTCAAAATACGAATGGCTGCATCTGTAAATTCTTCCCAACCAATACCACGATGTGAATTCGCCTGATGGGCACGTACAGTCAGCACCGTATTCAAAAGCAATACGCCCTGATCAGCCCATTTTTTCAAATATCCATGATTTGGAATATAACAGCCCAGATCATCGTGGAGTTCATTATATATATTCACAAGCGATGGAGGAATATCCACATCCGGTTTGACAGAAAAACACAATCCATGAGCCTGTCCATCATTATGATAGGGATCCTGTCCAAGAATAACAGCCTTTACATTCGACAATGGCGTAAAACTGAAAGCATTAAACAGATCATCCGCTGCCGGAAAAATCTGTCGACTCTGATATTCACTCATAACTGTCTGATATAATTTTGCGTAATAGGGTTTGCGAAATTCAGGGGTTAAAGGCCCTAACCAATCATTACTTATTGCAGCCATAACTGTTCTCCTTTACAAGCGCATGGATACGCCCTTATTGATTAAATAATTTTTTAAATCCGATATTTCAAGTTCCTTATAATGGAATAATGATGCTGCCAGTGCTGCATCCGCTTTACCTTGAGTCAATGCTTCATAAAAATGTTCTCGGGTTCCGGCACCTCCCGATGCAATAACCGGAATAGAAACAAGCTCTGCAATCTGACGTGTCAGTTCAATATCATATCCTGCTTTTGTTCCATCACAATCCATACTGGTCAATAAAATTTCTCCAGCACCCATGCGATTGACCTTTTCAGCCCATTCAAGAGCATCTATTCCCGTATCAATACGTCCGCCATTTTTAAACACATTCCATCCACTTCCATCTGGTCTTCGACGTGCGTCGATGGCAACAACGACACACTGACTTCCAAATTTATCTGCCGCTTCGGTAATTAACTCCGGACGATTAAGAGCAGATGAATTAATAGATATCTTATCTGCGCCTTCGCGAAGCAGCGCTCGAAAATCATCAACTGTACGAATGCCTCCACCAACAGTAAAAGGAATAAATACGTTTTCTGCAACACGTCTTACCAAATCAACAACAGTTTTTCGTGCATCAGAAGAAGCCGTAATATCGAGAAAAACAACTTCATCCGCTCCAGCAAGATCATAAGCCGCCGCAATTTCAACTGGATCACCAGCATCTCTCAAATTTACAAAATTGACTCCTTTAACAACACGTCCATTATGCACATCCAGACATGGAATAATTCTTTTCGTAAACATAGGTTTCCTCCTAAATTTCTGTAAAGTTCTTTAAAATCTGTAAGCCTGTCTGGCTGCTCTTCTCCGGATGAAACTGACAGGCAAAAATATTCTCATGTTCGACAGATGCATCTATAGGTACATTGTAAAATGTCTTTGCTGCGACATCCTGTTCATTTTTTGCTTTTAAATAATAGGAATGAACAAAATAAACATAAGGATTCTTTTCAAGCCCCTGAAACAAACGAGCATTCGAATGAATATCTAACGAGTTCCATCCCATATGAGGGATTTTAAGACCATTTCCCGATGGAATTTTTATAATATCTCCTGGTAAAATACCAAGTCCAGATACGCCTTTACTTTCATCACTATTTTCAAATAATAATTGAAGGCCCAGACATATGCCCAAAAATGGCGTTTTCTTATCAATGACATCATAAATTGTAGGAATCAGATGATATGCTTTTAAATGTTGCATAGCATCACCAAAAGCACCAACCCCAGGCAATACAACATGACTGGCGGATAAGATCTCATCACGATCTCTTGTAATACGGACTTCCTGACCTAAATGTAAAAATGCTTTCTCAACGCTTTTAATATTACCTGCATCATAATCAATTATTGTTATCATCACTTTATTCTCCTAAAACTTTGCTTTTCTAAATCATTTTATCATATTTTTTTCTAATTTACCATTGCAAAATAGAAAAAAATGTAATAGTATATATAGCGGTACATAAAACTAAAATACCGCAAGGAGGCTTATTATGAAAACATCTATGTATGTAGAATATCAGGGCTTACAGTTCGAAGAAAAAGACATTATCGCTAAAGTAAAAGAACTTTGGGTAAATGATGGAAATAAAATCAAAGATATTAAAGAATTAAAACTTTATATTAAACCTGAAGAAGCTACAGTTTATTATGTAATCAACGAAGAAACATCCGGTAAAATCGAATTACAGTAATACATAATATACAAAAAAGAGGCATGAAAGAATCAATTTTATTTGATCTTCAAGCCTCTTCTTTTTTTATTCATCCATCAATAAAGGCACTCTGTTGGAAGCATCCAGAGTAAACCAGAACTCCACACCATTTTCGCGATTGACAACTCCATAATTCTGCCCCAACCGTTCCATCGTTGCTTTGACAATCGAAAGTCCTACGCCACTTCCACCGTACTCACGTGTTCGAGCTTTATCTGCTTTATAAAATTTCACCCATATCTGTTCAATATCTTCATCAGAAATCAATTCTCCTGTATTAAACACAGAAATTCGTGCCACTTCATTTTCTGTGCAAACAGACACTTCGACAATTCGATCTCCTGTCACATGATTTAAAGCATTTGACATATAATTCATAAATACTTCTTCAACCATATAAACATCTCCCCAGACATAGACAGGTTCCGTTTCATGATATTTTAACGTTACTTCCTTTTGCTTGAATAATATTTCTGCATTTGAAAGTAAATTGGCAATCGTTGAAACAATATCAAAATGTTCCATCTGAATGGACATATTGCCAAATTCAATCTGATTCAGGTCGAGTAATTTCTTCACAAGAGTATTCATCTTCGATGCTTCGTCCATAATGACTTCACAATAAAAGGCTCTGCTTTCCTCGTCATCATTTATGTTTTCCTGTAATCCTTCGGCATATCCCTGAATTAGAGCAATCGGTGTTTTAAGTTCATGTGAAACATTCGAAAGAAATTCTTTGCGCATTTCATCAATTTGTACCTTTTGTTCCAATTCACGTTTCAGTTGAACATTTGCACTTTTTAATTCACCTAATGTATTTTCAAGTGTTTCTGATAGTGTATTAATGCTGTCACCTAATATACCTATTTCATCTTCTGTAAATACATTATACTTTTCGGCAAAATCTAAACGAGACATTTTTTGTGCAATCGTAGCAAGATTCAAAATCTCCCTGGTGAACTTCTTGGATATCGATAGCATCGCTAAAAAACTAATTCCACAAACACATATTGTCACATAAATAAAAAACTGATTCGAAATCTGAGCACTTTCTTCGATACTCTCAATCGATGTACGAAGCATCACACAGTCACCATTATCCATAGTACCGGTTAAATAGATGTACGATGCATTCAAACGATTAACAAAAATCTGTTGAAGAATATAGCGATTGGTTTCTGAAAGTATTTCTGTCGTATTTTCTGACTGAATATAATCTCTGTAGATTGCAAAATTTTCTGCATCATATTCATTCATTCCTCTGTTTCCACTGGATGAAAACAAAACTTGTACATCATAAACCACTTTCTGATTAATTATAAATTGATTTTGAATACGATATAATAAAATACTGATATTATTATTCTGACTTAACTGTTCCATTGCCAGTTCCATATCTACAAATCTAGTAAGGTCTTCAAAATAATTGTTTGGAAATCCCGGAAATAACATATCATTAGATGCGGAGGATTCCGAATCTTTTTTTTCGTAGAATTCCAATGTTGTATACATACGATTTATCTGATTAAAAACTTCGACAAGGGCCTTTTGCTTGCCGGATATATAATAATCTACCAAAAAAACATTGTTCACTAAAATTGAAATCAGTAAAGTAATCAATACTGTCGACATTAAAGCAACTGAAAGCTTAACACGTAACGATTTATTCATAAAATCCTCCGTTATTCTTTGGTAACTTCAAATTTGTATCCCATTCCCCAAATCGTTTTAATATATTTTCCTTGTTCTCCCATTTTGTTACGAAGCTTTTTTACATGAGTATCAATCGTTCTGGCATCACCAAAATAATCATAGTTCCACACGTTGTTTAAAATGCGTTCTCGAGAAAGAGCAATACCCTGATTGTCAATAAAATAAGATAAAAGCTCGAATTCTTTATAACTCAAATCAATTGGTTTTCCATCAACGTACACCTCATGCGCATTCTTATTCAGACGAATATCACCAATGTCAATAATTCCACTATCAACAGCCACATTTGTACGACGCAATATGGCCTCCACTCTGGCTACAAGAATCTTAGGACTAAAAGGTTTCGTAATATATTCATCGACGCCAAGTTCAAATCCCAATAATTCGTCACGTTCATCTGCCTTGGCAGTCAACATAATAATAGGTACTTTTGACGTTTTTCTTACTTCTCTGCACACTTGCCATCCATCCATCTTTGGCATCATAATATCCAATATTAATAGATCTATATCATGATCTTTATAAAAAACTTCCATTGCTTCTTCACCGTTGGAAGCTTCTAACACTTCATAATCTTTTTTCATCAAAAAGTCGCGTACAAGCTTTCGCATACGACTTTCATCATCGATCACAAGAATTTTACAACCAGGCATTTGTTTCTCCTTCCGATAATTTTCATTAGATTTTCTTTTTAATTATATACAATAATTATGACCATACTGTGAAAAAATGTTTTTCAACCCAAAATATTTAAAAATCTTTTATCAAAATCAATTATATGATATAATAATGGGAAAATAAATACGAGGTGAAAAAAATTGAAGTTACTTGAAGATCGGATAAAGGCTGAAGGACGTGCATTGAGTGAATCTGTTTTGAAAGTTGATGTCTTCTTAAACCATCAAGTAGATCCTGATTTAATGCAGGAAGTCGGCAAAGACTTTTTTGACCATTTTAAAGATTTTGGTATTACACGTGTTCTTACCATTGAAAGTTCTGGAATTGCTCCAGCTGTTTATGCGGCACAGGCATTAAATGTTCCTATGGTTATTCTGAAAAAACAAACATCAAAAATTTTAAATGGTGAAGTATACCAAACAAATATTACCTCTTTTACAAAGGGCACAAGTTATGAGTTAACCCTTTCAAAAGATTATATTCACGCTGATGACCGTGTTCTTATCATCGATGATTTCCTTGCAAATGGTGAAGCTGCTATAGGTGCTTCAAGACTTGTTGATATGGCAGGTGCAACTGTTGCCGGCATTGGTATCTTAATTGAAAAATCATTCCAGAATGGAAGAAATCGACTTTTAGATCGTGGTTATCATGTTTATTCTCAAGCTCGTATTGCTCGACTTGGCAAAGGTATTATTGAATTTGTTGAAGAATAGTACATATCTTTTCTATAAAAATACCCCCTCATCAGATTACAATTGATGAGGGGGGTATTTTTATTTTGTAATTGCTTTCACAAAATCTGCCAAATATACATTGTCAAAATCTTCAATTGAACCAGCGTCACACAAAGAAGCAATTTCTGGAATAATTGGAAGGGATGCATATGCTGGAATATTCAGTTCTTTTGCTGTTTCTTCTCCACGTCCTTCACCATAGATATAAATTTTCTTTCCACAATCCGGACAAAGAACATAACTCATATTCTGTACAAGACCAATCACAGGAATATTCATCATCTGGGCCATATTATAAGCTTTTTTAACAATCATACCAACAAGCTCCTGAGGTGATGTTACAACAACAATACCATCTACAGGAAGTGACTGGAAAACAGTTAAAGGTACATCGCCTGTTCCTGGAGGCATATCAACTAAAAGATAATCAATTTCTCCCCAAACAACTTCGTTCCAAAACTGTTTAACGACACCAGCAATCACAGGTCCTCTCCAAATAACCGGAGATTCTTCGTTATCAAGGATCAAGTTAACAGACATTACTTTAATACCTGTTTTCGTTTCAAAAGGAAAGATTCCATCTTCACATCCCACTGCCTGGCCATGAACGCCAAATACTTTAGGGATTGATGGTCCGGTAATATCCGCATCTAAGATACCAACTTTATACCCCTGTTTACGTAAAAGTACTGCAAGCTCAGATGTAACAAGTGATTTACCTACACCACCTTTACCACTGACAATACCAATAACATGTTTAATACTGCTCTTTGCATTTGGTGCAACAAGAAAACTTTCGGCTGTTCTTGAAGAACATCCTTCTACACCACATGAACTACAGGAACCATTACAAGATTCACTCATTTATATTCACTCCTTTAAATTTAAAAACATCATAAATTTTATTATATCACATTTTTCTTAAATGAACAGTTCTTTTTTATGATCTCAAACGAAAGAAATCCAAAATTCCTCTGCGTTCTTTAAATCCTTCATTGATCATTTTAAAATCACCACGTTGAATCTGATTTTTCGGAAAAGTTTCACGCCACTCTTCAACAAGAAAATCCGCCAATTGATTCGTCGAATCCGAGCAAAAATGATCTATAACCGGTATAACAAACAATGCCGTATATATGCTGTCATCTATTTCCTGTCTGCTTCGTTTGGTTTTACTTTCAATGTTTTCCAGTCTATTTCTCTCATGTGCAATAATTTTCAAAGCCGTTTCTCTGGCAAATATCAGAGGCTCTGAACTCACCTCATATAAATAATTATAAGCTGTCAAGGCCTGTGTATATAAATCATATAAAGCATGAAATTCTTTCGAATAATTTGCTTTATTAAAAATCTTTCGAATCGGCTTGTTATTGTCAATAATATGAATCAAACCATAATTGACAATCTTTTCTCTTTCGTCAAACGACTGCATAATCAATTCCTCCTTTAAAACAATAAAACCCCTGGAAGCCGTGAATGCTTCCAAGGGTCTACTTGTCTTAAACTATAACGATGATTTATTTAGCATAATCAGTTACACGTGACTCACGAATAACATTGACTTTAATTTGACCTGGATATTCCAATTCATCTTCGATCTTCTTGGAAATATCTCTTGCTAATAAGATCATATCGTCATCATTAACCTGTTCTGGAACTACCATGATACGAATCTCGCGTCCGGCCTGTATAGCAAAAGATTTATCAACGCCTTTAAAATCATTGGCGATATCTTCTAATTGTTTTAATCTGTTAGTATAAGTTTCTAAAGTTTCTCTACGAGCACCTGGTCTTGCAGCAGAAATTGTATCTGCAGCCTGTACAATACATGCAATCAATGTTTCTGGTTCAACATCACCATGATGAGATTCTACTGCATTAATTACAACAGCAGACTCTTTGTACTTGCGACATAAATCCACACCAATGGAGATATGAGAACCTTCCATTTCATGATCTACGGATTTACCGATATCATGTAAAAGACCAGCTCTTTTCGCCATTCTTACATCTGCACCAAGCTCACCAGCTAATAAACCGGATAAATGAGCAACTTCAATCGAATGTTTTAAAGCATTTTGTCCATAGCTTGTACGATATTTCATCTTACCAAGCAAACGCACCAACTCTGGATGGATACCATGTACACCAACCTCTAAAGTTGCAGCTTCCCCTTCTTCACGAATCATCGTTTCGACTTCTTTTTGAGCCTTTTCAACCATCTCTTCGATTCGTGCTGGATGAATACGTCCATCAACAATTAATTTTTCCAAAGCAATTCGAGCCACTTCTCGACGAATTGGATCAAAACTGGATAAAATTACAGCTTCAGGTGTATCATCAATGATTAAATCAATGCCTGTCATTGTCTCTAACGTACGGATATTTCTACCTTCACGACCAATGATACGACCTTTCATTTCATCATTAGGCAATGGAACAACAGAAATTGTTGTTTCTGCCACATGATCAGCAGCACATTTCTGAATTGCTGTAACAACATATTCTTTTGCCTTTTTATTCGCTTCTTCTTTTGCCTTATTTTCAAGGTCTTTAACTAACATTGCGGTTTCATGCTTAACATCATCTTCAACCGTTCTTAAAAGATATTCCTTTGCTTGTTCGGAGGTTAAACCTGAGATTCTTTCGAGTTCCTGTACTCTTTTCTGGTTCAGTTCATTCACTTCTGCCAGCTGTTTGTTTAATTTGTCCTCACGTGATGCCAACTGATTCTCTTTCTTTTCAAGGGAATCCGCTTTACGATCCACAGCCTCTTCCTTAGCAAGAACACGTTTTTCGTATTTCTGCAATTCTGCTCTGCGTTCTTTGTTCTCTCTCTCGAGTTCATTTTTATTTCTTAAAGCTTCTTCCTTAACTTCAAGAAGTCCTTCACGTTTTTTTGTTTCGGCAGTTTTCATAGCTTCATCGATAATTTCGCGAGCTTTTTCTTCTGCTGAACCAATTTTGGATTCTACGACTTTTTTTCTATATGAAATCGCTGCATTCCAAACGATAAGGGCGGTAATTACAACAGCTACGGCAATACCAATAACTGTAGTCAGCACAGGAGCACCTCCTTATTAAATTTTAATTGTATATGCATACAACACTTAAATTCTATACTTTTTTTATAATTATGTCAAGTGGATTTGAGCATAACACAGACATATTGACTAAATATAACCTCAAATTTTGTCTTAAATGCCCAATTCGTGATAAACCGAAAATATATTGCTTGCAGCAAAGCCACGTCGTACTAAATACCTCGTCATACGTTCTTTTTCTTTTAAATCCGGTTCCTTTTTTTCTCTCCATCGTTTCTCAATAATATTACGAATAGCCTCCCGATCATCATGCGACTCAAGGAAGTTTTCATCTTTTTTCAGCAAATGAATATCAATCCCTTTTCTGGATAATTCATATTCCAATTCCTTTTTACTTTTATTTTTACCTCGAAAATGAATGTAATTGTATGCGTACCGTTCATCGTCAATATAATGAAATGAAATCACATAATCAACTGCTTTTCGAATCACCAAATCCGGATAGCCACTCTGTTTCAGTTTTTGTATAAGTTCCTTCTCACTTTGATCTCTTGATTTTAAAAGTAACAATGCTTTTCGTTTTGCCTGTGGCAAAAAATATTCATTATACAACCGATCGATAAAATCATCTTCGATCCAGTCTCCAATAGTCAATCCAAAAGCATTCCATTGTTTTTCTTCAATTATAAAATTTTCATCATTATCCAAAGATATACGTACTTTATGTCGTGTAACCTTCTCTATATATGAAATCTTCATAAAATCCCCGTTTCACTGATAAAAGCCGGTTAAAACCGGCTTTTACGATATATTATTCTTCTGTAATGTCCACTTTCTCATCTTCTTCAGGCGGATTTCCCACACCATAATGGGTACGAACCTTCAGGGCGATTTCTTCCATAAGCTGCGGGTTTTCTCTTAAGAATGTCTTTGCATTCTCACGTCCCTGTCCAATCTTATTCCCATTGTAAGAATACCATGCACCACTTTTAACAACAATGTCCACATTCGCAGCAAGATCAAGAATATCACCTTCCTGAGATATTCCTTTTCCAAACATAATATCAAACTCAGCTTCCTTAAATGGAGGTGCTATCTTATTCTTTACAACTTTAACACGAACACGGTTACCAACCATCTCTCCATTCAATTTTAAAGTTTCAATACGACGAATATCCATACGAACAGATGAGTAAAACTTCAAAGCTCGTCCACCCGTTGTTGTCTCCGGACTTCCGAACATTACACCAACTTTTTCACGAAGCTGGTTAATAAATACTACAATACAATTGGACTTACTTATGGATGCTGTTAATTTACGCAAAGCCTGAGACATGAGACGTGCCTGAAGGCCCACATGAGAATCACCCATATCTCCATCAATTTCTGCCTTCGGTACAAGTGCTGCAACAGAGTCAATAACAACAATATCAATCGCACCTGAACGCACCATGGTTTCTGCAATTTCTAACGCCTGTTCTCCATTATCCGGCTGTGAAATATAAAGATTATCAATATCAACACCAATCTTCCGAGCATATGCAGGATCCAAAGCATGTTCCGCGTCAATAAAGCCTGCAATACCACCAAGTTTCTGAACTTCTGCAACCATATGTAACGTTACAGTTGTTTTACCGGAAGATTCCGGACCATAAATCTCAACGATACGCCCTTTTGGAATGCCGCCTAATCCCAAAGCAAGATCCAGACTCAATGCACCTGTAGGAACCGTTTCAACATCCATCTTAGCTGCATTATCACCGAGTTTCATAACTGAACCTTTACCGTATTGTTTTTCAATATGTGCAATCGCCGCATCCAGCGCTTTCATCTTATCTACTTTATCAACTTTATCCATTTTTGCTGCCATAAATCATTCTCCTTATATGTACACAATCGAACATTCGTTCGTTCATATATTTATCATACATGATTTTTATCTTTATGTCAATGATTATATCTTGCTTTTTTTATTCCGTAAATCATAAATTATCGACAGCATTTTATAAATTCGACATTAATTATACGATACTTCTGAATCATTTTTATATAATTTACGATAAAATTTTTCTTTCTTTAATATATAAAGTCCACCTGTTCCAAGCATTGCAAATATTACGATTCCAATAGAATATCCCATTGTCGAAAGCGGCGGAAATTGACGAAGTATCAGTGAACTCATATTACTTAAAATATGAAATAAAACTGGTGCAAAAAAAGTTCCACATCGATGATATGCATAAATCAATAAAAATGAAAAACAAAATGCATAAAGAATCTGTATCCATGTCCCATGAAAAAAAGCAAAAATAATACTCGTTAATATCATTGCCCAACGCTGTGAACCACTTTGTATGATACGTTCATAGATCACACCTCGAAAAATCAATTCTTCGCATACGGGAACAATGAAACCGATTACAAGAAATTGCATCCAAATGGATTCAGAATAGATCATTTGTGAAAGTTTTGCAAAATCAAAATCATGTTTAAACATTCCCCATGCATTAATTATAAGATTTACTGCAATGGTAAAACCTATAGATACTGCAGCTACATAAAAATATTTTAAACGACAGGCTTTTAAAGGTTCAATACGATAAGATCTCTTCGTCCATTCTTTTTTGACCATTGGATAAAATGCAAAAATACACAGAACAGCAACGACACCGGAAATTAATATGGCATGATCATTTTGAAGTTCATATATTTCCTGATAAAGCTGATTTTCCAATGCATCCGACCATGCAGTATCTTCATCAAGACGCCCCATGATATAGTAAAAATTGATCAAAAATCCCACAATACGTTCAATGATCAAATAGAAAACCACTGGTGAAATAATTCGCCAGGCCCTTTTTAAATTATTATCCATCGATATTTCCATCCTTTATTTATCATGATTCATTTATGGAAAATTATATACCTTTTCTCATAAGACTAAAAAAAGACACTGAAAAATCAGTATCTTTTTTCGAGTCTGTCTATAAGCCGAGTTATGTTGAAAATGGTCATCTATCTCGACTTCCTGTTACCAGGAAGCTCCAGCGACCTACCCTGGGACACGACGGGCAGCCGTATAATCCCATGTGCGGTCTTGCTTCGGATGGGGTTTACAGAGCCTCCTCTGTTACCAGAGGAGCGGTGAGCTCTTACCTCGCCTTTCCACCCTTACCAGAAAACTGGCGGTTTATTTCTGTTGCACTATCCTTAGAGTCGCCTCCACCGGACGTTATCCGGCATCCTGCCCTATGAAGCTCGGACTTTCCTCACCTGAAACCTTTCGGTACAAACAGGCGCGACCATTCGACAGACTCGAAATTAATATTATCATTTATTTATTCATTTGTAAAGAATCAGACGTTAAAATAACTTCCACCAATAAATTCACGTAAAATAGAATTTTTAGGAATATGCTCACTGGTCACACCTACAAAATAATCTAAAAATTTCAACAAACGTTTCGCTTCCTCATACTCAGGCTCTTCTGGTCGAATGTCAAATAACAAAGGTTCTGCAAATTGTTTCAAAACAGAAAGTTCATACACCAATGCGGAATTAAAATGTGCATCAGCATTTTCCTGATATGGAAAGATATGGGACTCTTCACCCCTTCGTACAGAATACCACATAGCAATTGTCTGAGAAGCTTTTGTACCTCTGCGCGCTGCATCACGGACAATTCTTCGTATTAAACGTCCATCGGTCGTTGCGATACGATTGTGCTCATCAAGATTCAACTGAGTTAATGCACTAATGTAAATTCGATATTTATCATCTTTTGGAATATGATACGTCAATTCGTCATTCAAACAATGAATACCTTCAATAACAAGAACATCCTCTGAACCAATTTGTAAATAATTATTTTTACCATATTCTGATTTTCCTGTTACAAAATTGTAATAAGGCAATTCTACTCTCTCGCCATCCAATAAAGCAGCTAAATCATTATTTAACTGTTCGATATTTAATGCTTCAAGACACTCAAAATCATAATTCCCGTGCTCATCTTTCGGCGTTTTCTCACGATCAATAAAATAATTATCTACTGGTATCGGATGTGGTTTTAAACCTTTGGCACAGAGCTGAATGCTCAAACGATGTGAAAAGGTTGTTTTTCCTGATGAAGATGGACCCGCAATCAATACGATACGTTTATTGCTCTTAAAAATATCTTCTGCAATGCTGGCAATATTTTTTTCCTGTAAAGCTTCTGAAACAAGCATTAAGTCGAGGAAATTACCATTACATATTTTTTCATTTAACTGTCCTGCATTACATACGCCAATACGCTCACCCCAAATGGTAGATTCCTTAAGAACACGAAATACTTTTTCTGATGGTTTAAATGGGAGAATCACTTCTGGAGCTTCAGCAACCGGCATTTGTAAAACGAAGCCATCATGATATGGTACAAGTTCGAAATTTGTAATATAACCTGTCGATGGAGCCATATATCCATAATAATAGTCTGCCACATCTTCCAACAGATACATATTGACATAAGAGGCACGACGATATTTTAAAAGCTTTGCCTTTTCTTCCATACCGTTCGAATCAAAGATACGTGCCGCTTCTTCGGATGGCAGCATCTGTTTCTCAATAGGCAGATTCTGATCAATCAGTTCCGTCATGCGTTTTCGAATATATTCCAGATCGGCTTCTGAAATCGGCATATGATTGACGATCTCACAATAATATCCTTTATGCATGGAAAACTGAACAATCAGGTCTGTTTTATGTCCATATAAATCAGAAACCGCTTTTGTCAGTATAAGCGTCGCTGTTCGACGATAAGACTGCTCTCCAATCTTTTCACCCGTTGTCACAAATTCAATATGAGCATTTGATGTAATTTCACGTGTCAATTCTTTTAATTTCCCATTAACTCTTGCCAAAATAATACGATGTGGAAAAGAGTTCTGGAAATCTCGAGCAACATTTTCTAACGTTGTATTCTCTGAATATTCATGTATCTCATCATTAATATAAACCGGAATCTTTTTTTCTATATCCATGAACTTTCCTCCTTATTCATCGACTTACAGTGTCTGATATGGAAAATGAATCTTTTCCGTAAAAACTTCTATTTCAGGAAACTGCTTTCTCAACATTTCTGCAATGTCATTTACAAATACATGTTCTAAACCATAATGACCTGCATCAATGACAGAGACACCTTTTTCAAGGCAATCGATTCCTTCATGATGTCCAAAATCGCCTCCAATTAAAACATTACTGTTTTGTTCTATAGCAAACCCTTCCATGCCTTTGGCTGATCCTGGACAAACGGAAACACGATAAATCATCTGATCCAAATCACCATAAACACGTACTTCCGTAATTCCAAACCATTCTTTAATCTTTAATGCATACTCTTTTAAAGTTGTTGGATACATCAAATCACCCGTATAACCAATGCCTTCACTATCGTCCGGCACTGTTGTCTCCAAAACCTGAAGATTGGTCAAATCCATACGTTCAACAACAATATCCGCCATACGTTTAATATCATAATTCGTGTGCATAGCATAACAAGTGATTTGATTTTCTAATAAATGAATTAAGCGTTCTCCAAGATAATCCTTTTCCACGATGCGCTTAATGCCGGAAAAAATCAATGGATGATGTGTCAGCAAAACATCTGCCTGAACTCGGATTGCATCCTGAATAACATCCGATGTGGCATCCAATGCAATATAAACTCTTTCAACCTCTTTGTCGCATCTTCCGCATAACAATCCTACATTATCCCATGAAACAGCCGCTTCATTCGGAAAATGCTTCTGTAAAAAGTCAAATAATCTGTTACCATTCATATGTACTCACCTGCTTTTAATCATAGTATGTCATAGCCTGTTTCAAATCTTCCAGATATCCAACCACTTCTTGATAACGCTCGCTTGCCGTCTGGTTTGATTCAATGAGCTGCTGACTGATTTTCTTATAAAGTTCCGTTTCTTTTTCAATAAACTCTTTCAAAACAGAATGCTTTTGTTCAAGCAAATATTTACCAAATAAATATTCCAGCCGATTCCACGATGCTTCCTTTCCGGGAACAGCCTTCATAGCCATATAATATTTTCCTTCATCTTTTAACATAATTTCTTCGACAATGATAAAATCATGTTCATGAAGATAACGTCTTACTGAAGGAATTTCAGATTGGGGTTGTAACACCCATGTTTGAATAGACGATGCATTTTTACGTCCTTCTTCAATGATTCGAATCATCAATGGGCCACCCATACCGGCAATAAGAACACTATCACCTTCTCCAGGCTGCAATTTCTCGAATCCATTCGATAATCTTAAATCCATGACCTCAGAAAAACCATATTTATCTCTATTTTCTTTAGCTCTTGCGAGAGGTCCTTTATTAACATCCATAGCAATTGCAGAAGCAATTCTCTGATTTTGCAATAACCAGATTGGAACATAGCCATGATCCGTTCCAATGTCTACGAGATTAGCCCCTACTGGTATAAGACTGGCAACAGTTGCCAGTCGGTCTGATATTTTTAACATATTTACTCCTAGTCCGATAGAAAATCGATTAATTTATTACTTTTACTTTTAGAACGCAGTTTACCTAAAGCTTTGGATTCAATCTGACGAATACGTTCCCGGGTAACATTGAATTCTTTTCCAATTTCTTCAAGTGTCATCTCCCGCCCATTATCAATGCCATACCTCAGCCTTAAGACTTCAGCCTCCCTTTCTGACAGCAACGATAAAATTTCATTAATTTGAAGTTTTAAAACTTCATAAGATGCTGCTTCATGAGGCATAAGACCGTGTTCATCTTTTATAAAATCGGATAACATATTGTCGTCCGCATCGCCAATAGGTGTTTCAAGAGAAACAGGTTCCTGTGATAATTTGTAAATCGACTGAATTTTGTCGACACTCATCTCCATACGGCTCGCAATTTCGTCCAAAGTAACTTCTCGATTTAATTCCTGTTGAAGTTCTTTCGTTACACGCCGTAATCTGTTAATGGTCTCAACCATGTGAACCGGAATTCGGATCGTCCGAGACTGATCCGCAATCGCTCGTGTTATGGCCTGACGAATCCACCATGTAGCATAAGTACTGAATTTATAACCTCTGCGATAGTCGTATTTATCAACAGCACGCATAAGTCCGATATTGCCTTCCTGAATCAGGTCAAGCAAACTCATTCCTCGTCCCATATATCTTTTAGCTATACTAACAACAAGACGCAAATTCGATTCAGACAATTGTTCTTTTGCCAAAATATCGCCTTGTTCGATGCGTTTTGCTAACTCTATTTCGTCTTCAAAAGATAATAGCGGAACATTTCCGATATCTTTCAGATAAATCTTTACTGGATCATCTATCTCAAAATGATTAAACTCGGATAAATTCAAATCCATATCTTCATGTTCGCTCATATCTCGCCTCCTGCTTTTTTCTGTAGTCTATCCATACTACAAAGAAATATGCAGGTGCTGTAATTCAGATTTTAAACGGATAATTTTTTGGAGTTCTCCCAAATCCTGAATATTTCTGCTTTTTTCATCCAAATGATGGCGCTTTATACGCACAATGGTATCTGTCAAAGCTTTCGAACGGGCATTTTTATCATCAATACCTGTGATATTGGAATTAAAAATTGCAGCAACCAAAGTCTGCTCTTCTTTTTCATGAAACAGATTAATAATCTGACCCGGAACAATCTGACCATTTAAATCTATCGATTCATAAACAGCTTTTGCAACCGTCTGATATACCGGATGCACAAACTCCTCCGGCAATAAATGAGCTTTTATCTTTTTATAAAGTGAAACATCATTTACAATCCACGTAAGCAGCAGCTTTTGAGATTCCAGTAAAGCTTCCGGATAATTCGATGGAACAGTCTGGCTCTGTTTATATTCGACTTCTTTTGAACGCATTTCAGAGTCCGGCATGGAAAGTCCATATCGGTTAACCAATTTTTGCAGATCTGCAAATTGAATACCATATTTTCTTGCAATGGCTTCAATATAGTTATTGCGTTCCAACTCCTGATCAAACTCAAGTAACCGTTTTGCAATTGCACTGTAAAACCGTGTTTTTCCATCAGGATCCGAAAGGTTATAAGATTTTTCCAAAACAGATATTTCAAACAGGAAACTGTTTTGAGCATGATCCATACGTTCCTGAAAAGCTTCAACACCCAAATGTTTGATAAATTCATCTGGATCTTTATAAGGATTCATATGAATAATCCGAATACGCAGTCCTGCCGAACGCAATATTGGAATAGCACGTAAAGCTGCTTTCGTACCGGCTTCATCACTATCGTAGGCCAAAAGCACTTCTTCTGTATAACGCTTTAACAAAATTCCATGCTGAAGAGTAAATGCCGTTCCAAGAGATGCCACCGCATTGGTAAAACCAGCCTGATGCAATGCTATGACATCCATATAGCCTTCGCAAATAATCACATTCGGACGTCTCGACGTCCGGGCAAAATTTAAACCATAAAGATTACGACTTTTATCAAAAAGTGAGGTTTCCGGAGAATTCAAATACTTCGGAGTCCCATCTCCAAGCACACGACCACCGAACCCGATAACTTTATTGTTTACGTCCATGATCGGGAACATCACGCGATTCCAGAACTTATCATTGGCACCTCGTTTTTCATCAATCGTTACAAGTCCCGATTCTTTTAATATTGCGTCATCATAACCTTTTCTTTTTAAAAACTGATATAGATCATCTCTGTATGGATTGGAAAAACCCAGTCCAAAGTGGGCTATGGTTTCCGGATTCAACTGACGATTTTCGAAATATTGACGTGCATTTACTCCATTCTTCCCTTTAAGCTGATAATAATAATACTGTGCTGCAATTTTATGAATATCGAGCAATTTCTGCCTCTTATTTTGAACCTGTTTCTGTTCCTCTGTCATCTCAACTTCGGGAAGTTTAATTCCCGCACGTTCAGCAAGATATTTAACGGCTTCAAGGAATGAATAATTCTCATATTCCATGACATAGGTAAAAACATTACCACCAGCACCGCATCCAAAACAATAATACATCTGCTTATCTCTGCTCACCGAAAATGATGGTGATTTTTCATTATGAAAGGGACAAAGTCCGAAATAAGAATTTCCTTTTTTTGTTAATTTAACGTAATTTCCTATGAGGTCAACCACATCATTGCCTGCACGAACCTCTTCAATGATTTCATCTGAGTAAAACATCAGACCACCTTCCAAACTAATGGTATATATAGATCTTTATAAACTTTAATAGCATATTGATCTGTCATTCCAGCAATATAATCACATACGATGGATTCCTTCATTTCACCACGTTCTGTGACAAGTTGAATATATTCATCCGGGAGTTCATCAAAATGCTTTATAAAATGATGATATAAAGCTTCAAGCATCATTTGTGCTTTCTTTTCTTCACTTTTTGCGACCGGATGTGTGTATACAGTTTCAAACATATAACTGCGAATCCCCAACATAGCTTCCTCAATTTCTTTAGCCATACGGATATCCGGTTGATTCATACTTTCTTGAATAATACTGTGAATCAGAGAATTTAGTCGTTCTTTTGGAGAATGTCCGAGAACATTTGTAAATTTGTCGGGAAGATCTTCTTCGCTGATAATATGCGCTCGCATCGCATCATCAATATCATGATTGATGTATGCGATCTTATCTGCAAAACGGACAATTTTACCTTCCATCGTCGCAGGTATACAAGATATTGAATGATTACGAATTCCATCTCTCACTTCTTTTGTTAAATTAAGTCCCTGACAATTTTTTTCAAGAAGTTCAACAACACGCACACTTTGATAATAATGTTTAAAACCATATGGATGAAGTATATTTAAAACATCTTCACCAGCATGACCAAAAGGTGTATGTCCAAGATCATGTCCAAGTGCAATTGCTTCCGTAAGATCTTCATTCATTCGCAATGAACGAGCAATCGTACGAGCAATCTGAGACACTTCCAAAGTATGTGTTAAACGCGTACGATAATGATCTCCCGCAGGTGCAAGAAAAACCTGAGTTTTATGTTTTAAACGACGGAATGCCTTTGAATGTAAAATACGATCCCGATCTCTCTGAAACATAGGACGAAGATCACATTCTTCTTCTTCCCGATCTCTTCCTAAAGAATTCTGGCTTAAGGATGCATAGGGACTCAAATATTCTTTTTCCCATAATTCCTGTTTTTCCCGAATATTCATGTAAACCTCTCCTTATATACATGATACAAATTCCCTTTTACAATTATAGCAAATTATTTGCAAATATGATACACTAACCCTATGAATGAATTAATGAATATTAAAAAATTTCAGGAAAACTTAATCAATTGGTATGAAAAAAATGGACGTGATTTACCATGGAGACATACAAAAGACCCCTATGCAATCTGGGTCAGTGAAATCATGCTTCAGCAGACACAGGTAGACACTGTTAAACCTTATTATCTTCGTTTTTTGGAAACCTTACCTACTGTTGAAGATTTAGCAAATGCTGACGAAGATACAGCATTTAAACTCTGGGAAGGATTAGGTTATTATCGTCGCATACGCCACATGCAGGAAGCTGCCAAAGATATTGTTTCAAATTATCATGGTATTTTCCCGGATAGATACGAAGATATCCTTCACCTTAAAGGCATCGGAAATTATACCGCAAGTGCTATTTCAAGTATTGCTTTCGGAAAGGAAAAAGGTGTTATTGACGGCAATACTTTACGAATCCTTTCACGTATTTATAATCGTCAGGATAATATCGCACTGGATAAAACAAAAAAAGCCTATCAATTACTCATCGATAAACTGATTGAAGGATCTGATCCTTCCGCTTTTAATCAGGGAATGATGGATCTGGGTGCTACCATCTGCACGCCAAGAAATCCAAAATGCGAACTTTGTCCGGTTCTTGATCAATGCAAGGCCAAAGAAAAACACACTGAAGGTATTCTTCCGGTAAATATTAAAAACACATCGAAGACTGACATTTATTATATAACAGCAATATTAAAAAAAGATAATCGCTATTTTATGATCAAAAACGAGGAAGGTCTGCTTCAAAATCTTTATGCTTTTCCTCAATATGAAGTTGAATCTCCACTCAGTTTCGAGGAAACATTTTATGATGAATACGGCATATCCGTTCGTCTCTTCGAATATTGCAAAGAAATTAAACATGTATTTTCTCATCGCATCTGGCATATGAATGTTTATATTGGCGAAATTCTTGATGCTTCTTCAGAAATTCATCATTTATATACCGAAAAAAATCTTGAAGAACTGCCGATTTCTACAGCTCATCGTAAAGTTGCTGATCTTCGTTTTTATTAATTCTCAATATAAAAAGGTCATGGCTGTGTAAAGTGTTTTACATCCATACTTTATACAGTCATAACCTTTTTATCTTATAAACTATGCTTTTTCTTTGAACAGGATCTCACACAATCCTCACATCCACAGTTACAATATTTCCCAGCTCGAATATTCTGCACTTTTCGGTAAATAACAAAACCGACATAGACAATAATTAAAAGTATGATAATACCGGATAACATCTGCCCTTACCCTCCAATAATGACACTTCCAAGCTGATATACAAGCACAGCCATAGCCCATGCAATAACAAGCTGCATGATAACTAAAGCTACCGTCCATTTCCATGAATTTGTTTCTTTTTTAATTGTCGCAATCGTTGCTGTACATGGTACATACAAAAGACAAAATACCATTAATGCATACGCATTCACTGCACCAAATCCCATGGATTCCAGTAACTGATGGAATGCTTCAATTTCAAAATCTGTGTTAATACTCATCCCAAACAACACACTGCATGTTGAAACAACCAATTCTTTTGCAGCAATACCTGAAATCAAAGCAACACCCATCTGCCACAAACCAAGTCCTGCAGGTGCAAGTACCGGCACAAGAAAACGACCGATTCCTGCGGCAAAACTTTCAGAAATATCCGTGACCATCCCTGAAGGCCCAAATGTCATAACAAGCCAGACAAGTACAGAACCTATAAAAATGGTTGTTCCTGCTTTCGTAAGGTAGTCTTTAATCTTTTCCCACACATAAATCATAATGGTACGTGCATTCGGTGACTTATATTCCGGTAATTCAATAAGAAGGCAATTTTTAAATCCATCACGTACATCGATTTTACTATAAACAAGTGCTACCACAATGGCAACACCAAGACCAATGATATACATAGAAAATGCAGCAAGTGTTGCGTGATTGCCGAAAAACATTTTTGAGAACAAAACATAGATCGGTAATCTTGCACTACAGGACATGAATGGAGTAACCATAATCGTCCTCAAACGATCGCGTGTATCTTCTAACGTACGTGCACTCATGATTGCCGGTACCGTACAACCAAATCCTAATAACATCGGAATAAAAGCACGTCCGGAAAGTCCCATCTTTCCCATAAGTCCATCCATAACATAGGCCACACGCGACATATATCCACTATCTTCCAAAACTGCTAAAGCTAAAAACAGCATGAAAATATTTGGTAAGAAAGATAAAATCCCTCCCACACCAGAAATAATACCATCACACACAAGAGATATAAGAAGCTCACTGAGATTTAATGTCTGCATCATACGCATGATAAGTTCAGAAGCCAGTCCAATCAACACTTCAAAATAACCGGCAATATAATCTCCCACATTAAACGTAAGCATAAAGACCATGGCCATGATGCAAAAGAAAATTGGCATTCCCCAAACTGGATGTGTCAACCATGCATCAATTTTTTCAGTGCGTTCCTCTTTTGCACTTTTATTCATCAGAACTTCTTCTACAACTTCTTCAATAAAGTCATATTTCTGATTGATAATATCATGCTCATAATTTTTATCCACGATGTCTCGATATTCAATGGCATGATTTTTAATAATTTCCGGATCCATCTCCAAAAACTTAATCGCATGCCATCTGACATTCACTATATCCGGATACGCAGATAAAAGACGGTCTTCCAAAATATCAATCTTATCTTCAATTTCATCCGAATAAACCATAGCAAATTCGTGATGATGGTCATGTTTATGTACACTGTGAAAAACAAGATCATGATGATGCTCAACCGGAACACTGTTTTCTTTTCCCTGATGATGAGCCACAGCATGCATAAGAATCTCGAGCCCCGTACGTTTTCTTGCAGAAACAGGAACTACCGGAATGCCTAACATCTCCGGCAGACGATGCATATCGATTTCCATTCCGCGTTCTTCGACAATATCCATCATATTTAAAGCAAGAACAACAGGTTTTCCAAGTTCTATAAGCTGTAATGTTAGATAGAGATTACGTTCAAGATTAGATGCATCAGCCACATTGACAACAACATCGACTTCATCTCCAAGCAAATACTGACGCGATAAAATTTCTTCTGTCGAATAACAGGTCAAACTGTAAATACCAGGAAGATCGACCAGCTTATACTGATAATCATGAAAACGAAAGGCACCTTCTTTCTTTTCAACAGTAACTCCCGGCCAATTTGCAACCTTTAAACGTGCACCTGTATATGCATTAAACAAGGTGGTCTTACCACAGTTTGGATTTCCTGCAAATGCAACATTAATCGATGGACGAATCATACTTCCACCTCCTTAACAAAAATGCCTGCTGAAATTTCTTTTCCAATGGCAAGACGCGTTCCTCTCGCTTTAAAAATCATGGTACCATTTTTCTTTCGATTTAATACTTCGAGCTTTGTCCCCTGTATAAGGCCCAATGCTTCCAGTCTTCTTCCGACTTTTTCATTTACATCCACGGATTCTACAATATATTCAGATCCAGGAAGTCCTTCAAGTAATGTCATTTAATGAACCTCCGATTATTGTTCGATTAGTCTATCTTAACTTATCAAAAACACGTTGTCAACAAGAATGTTAGTCTTGATTAACTTGTATTTTTGTTTTAATTAAAATAAACCATTGGTTCTTCTGGTTTTACAGCCTTCTCAATTTTTTTAGCATAAAGGACCGGACCCACGCCATGATATTCTTCTTTATATTCCAGGCGAACTTCTGCTGTTACTTTAACCCACTGTTTATTTTTTAAACGGGATGCAAAGTTACTCTTGCAAAGGAAACCAAGAAATGTAATATCATCTGCACAGCAAGTCATTGCCATACGTCCAGGCACAAAGAAGTCGTCCTCAAAATTTTCAGAACGAAATACCATTCCTTTGATCACAACATCTTTACCTTCATATCTTTCGCCATGATCCAGGGCATCCAGATACCAGATGCCATAATTATCATCCGTAATCTCAATGACTGATTGATTGATATCATAGGGTAAAATAGAATCTCCAGGATCGAGAATTTCTCCATCCACATCTTCGAAAATGAGTTCAGCCTTATTATTCAAAACCTTTACATTACGAACCAAATATGCAATATCTGTGTCTTCATTACAACGATTGAAAATTGCCATACCTGTTACAGATAAAAATTCAGACATCAAAGAACGCATATTATTCATATACAACTGGAAAGTTGATGCATCTACTGTGGACACAATCTGGAAAAGTTCCCAACGATATGGTAAACGCATTTTCAAGAATTCACTTACCGGCCACATACCATTATATTCAATAATAACCTGTTCCGGACGATGCTCACGACGGCATTTTTTTAAAAATTCTTCTGTAAACTCGGATTTATCTTCAATATAAATAACATCTACATTATATTGTTCAAGAAGATCATCTTCGATTTCGACTTCCCCTTCTTCTGTCAAAATCAATAATGTCTTTTCATCTTCAACAAAATTACCTTCAAGGATAACCTGTTCAATAAAAGATGTCTTACCACTTTCAAGAAATCCTGTAATCAAATACACTGGAATTGGACTCATAAATATCCTCCATTCTAGTTCAGACCGAATAATTCAGCCAACTTATCTTCTTTAAGCTCAGAACCAATCACACAAAGACGACCTGTAACATCCGCTTCACCTTCACGAAGTTCAAATTCACCAGGAACAAGATCAAAATAAATCCAACCGCCTTCTGTATCTGCAACCATACCTTTTGCACGAAGAACTGTTCCGTAATCTGCTGTATGCGCTAAAACATCTAATGTCATACGCATCTGTTCACGATCAAATTTCTTCGCTGTTTCCTGCCCCCAGCTTGTAAACACGTCATCTGCATGATGGTGATGATGATCATGATCGTGGCAGCCACATGTGCAGTCCGCTCCATGATCATGGTGATGCTCATGCTCATGATGATGTTCGTGCTCATGATGATGTTCATGCTCATGATGGTGTTCATGCTCATGATGATGTTCGTGCTCATGGTCATGATCGTGACAGCCACATGTGCAGTCTGCATCATGATCGTGATGATGTTCGTGGTCATCATGATGGTGATGATGATGTTCTTCTTCAAGTAATTTTAAAGCAAAATCATTTTCTTTTTCCATGGCATTCAAAATTTTAGATCCATCAATATCATCCCATGCCGTTGTTACGATTGTTGCTTTATCATTATGACCTTTAATAAGCTCCAGTGTTTTTTCTAATTTATCGTCAGACATCTGTTGTGTACGGCTTAAGACAATTGTTCTTGCGTGTTCGATCTGATTATTAAAAAACTCACCAAAATTTTTCATGTACATTTTACATTTTTTACCATCAACGACAGCGGTATAACTATTTAAAAAGATGTCCACTTTTTCACGAACACCTTCAACCGCGCGAATAACGTCTGAAAGTTTTCCAACACCCGAAGGTTCAATAATGACACGATCCGGATGAAAATCCTCGATAACTTTTTCAAGGGCTGTACCAAAATCGCCTACTAAAGAACAACAGATGCATCCCGAGTTCATTTCTGTGATTTCAACACCAGCCTCTCTTAAAAAGCCTCCGTCAATACCAATCTCACCAAATTCATTCTCAATCAAAACAACTTTTTCATTCTGAAATGCTTCGGATAAAAGCTTTTTAATCAATGTTGTCTTTCCTGCACCTAAAAAACCAGAAATAATATCAATTTTAGTCACAATCGTCACTACCTTTCAATTTAATACCAATTACTATTTTCTAAAAATGCCTCATAGCATTTTTCTGTTTCATAAATGTCTGCCTTACTTGTAATTTCCCATGGTGCATGCATAGAAAGAACAGCAACACCACAGTCGATAACATCCATATTATATTCGGCTGGAATATAGGCAATTGTACCACCGCCACCTTCATCGACACGACCAAGTTCGGCAAACTGATAAGCCACTTTACCGTTTTCCATGATTCGACGGATACGTGCAATATATTCTGCACTTGCATCATTGCTTCCTGCTTTACCGCGTGCCCCTGTATATTTGCTGAATACAACACCTTTTCCAAAATATGCCGTGTTTTTCTTTTCATATACAGATGCATACAGCGGATCATATGCCGCATTGACATCCGAAGATAACATTTTAGAATTAGCTAATGCACGACGAAGATACATATCATCGCGTTTATTCATACAATGAAGAATATCGGATACAGCATTTTCGAAAAATTTAGAGGACATACTTGTTGCGCCGACACTGCCGATTTCTTCTTTATCAACTAAAATACATGCTGTTGTACGCGCTGGATTCTGTACGGCAAGCATTGCCATTAAAGATGTATAGGCACATACACGGTCATCCTGACCATAGGAAATAATCATACTACGGTCCAGACCAAAATCTCTTGCTTTGCCAGCAGGAACAACTTCAATTTCCGCAGAAATGAAATCATCTTCTTCAAAATCATATTTTTCTTTAATAAGCGTTAAAATATTTGCTTTAACTTTTTCTTTTTCTTCCGAATCTTTTAATGGACGACTTCCAATTAAAACATCAAGGTTTTCACCTTCAATCACAACTGCAGCTTTCTTATCCATCTGTTTTGCGGCTAAATGCGGAAGCAGGTCTGTAATACCAACGACTGGATCTTCTTCATCTTCACCGATAGCAATATCCACACGTGTGCCATCTGTTTTAATAACAACACCGTGAAGCGCTAACGGAATCGCTGCCCACTGATATTTTTTAACACCGCCATAATAATGGGTATCAAAATAAGCAAGTTCTGTGTCTTCATATAAAGGATAGGATTTAAGGTCCAGGCGTGGAGAATCAATATGTGCACCCAATATATTCATTCCCTCTTCCAACGGAAGTAAACCAATATTAAATAATGCAACAGCTTTTCCTTTCGTCTGAACAAAGACTTTATCACCTCTGCCAAGCGGCGCATTCTGCATCATTACTTCTTCTAAAGGTTTGTATCCCCATTGTATCGCTGTAGCAATCGTGTTCTGAACACACTCTCTTTCTGTTTTTCCGTTATCAAGAAAATACTTATAGTCTTTGATCAAAGCATCCATAATCTCCAAATCCTGTTCGGAATATGTATTCCATACATTTTCTTTCATTTGTAAAACCTCCTTACCCTATAAACGATAATTCTTTTTCAATACTTTGTATATCTGCCATAATCATCTGCTGACGTTCCCCAAGAAGAAGTCCCTGGTTATATGTATAATACTTATCACAGCCATTTTCACTAATAAACCAGAGAGCAAAATGACTGGCATTAAGTTCTGTAATAAAAACAACCATTTCCTGACTTTCGCCAAATGCTCTTTCTACAAACTCAAACGAATAATCAAAAGACGATTTCCATATGGAAAGTTTATCTTGACGTTTGGAAACATGTTCGCCAAACAAATCTTTTATTTTATTAAAATCAGCACCTTCACGTACTTCTTTAACATAAGCTTCGAGTGTATTCATCAAACGCAAACCGACCCGCATGTCCGATTTTTCGAGATTTTTTCCATTCTCACTTTTTTCCCATTTGGCATGTTCCATATCCAATGCCTCCTGAAGACCTTCCAGAAGATCAGGTGCAAATTTAACGAATTTTAATATAGAAAATAACCGTTCAACAAACTGATCCCACTCGAAACATTCTCTGGCACCATCGCTTAACGTGCTTACCAAAAGACCAAGCACACTTAACTTTTCGTCGAACGGTGCTGTTGAAATACGTTCAATCGCACGGTCTTTAATCTGCCCTTTTAATATATCCTCCACATTATAATCCATGGCATATTTACGATAAAGATCCAGATAAGCAGCAAATTCTTTAGCAATACGCGGATGCTGTAAGTACTGAGCAATCACACCTTCTGTCACAGGAATATCCAGTTTTTCATACGTACGGATCATCTGGGATAAATCCTCCCATCCACGTGCAGTAACAAAACGTTTACCTTCGACCGTTGTTTCTACAATATAAAAGTTTTCTCTCTTCACATCCAGATAAGAAATAATACTTCCATGAACACCTGCCTTGTAGGCATATTCTTTCCAAACCGGAAGATTTTCTACCACATCAATACGTTTTACTCGGTCCAATGTAACAATATCAAATTCTTTCACTGACTTATTGTATTCCGGTGGGTTTCCAGCGGCAACAATAATCCATCCTTCGGGCACTTTATGATTGCCAAAAGTCTTTCCCTGTAAAAACTGAAGCATCGTTGGTGCTAAAGTTTCAGAAACACAGTTAATCTCGTCGATAAATAAAATGCCTTCTTTTAAGCCAGTACGTTGCATTTGTTCATAAACAGAACCAATAATTTCACTCATTGTATATTCAGTGACAGCGTATTCTTTGCCGCCGTAATCACGATGCTCAATCATTGGAAGTCCAATGGCAGACTGTCGAGTATGATGCGTAATGGTATATGCGACAAGACCAATACCACATTCTCTTGCAACCTGTTCCATAATCGCAGTTTTTCCAATTCCCGGAGGTCCGATGAGTAAAACCGGACGCTGATGGGTCATTCCAATTTCATAATTACCAAACTCATCCTTGGCCGTATATGCTTTGACAGTATGGATGATTTCTTCTTTTGCTTCTTTTATATTCATATTTTTATTCACTCCATGTCAATATGTCATCCGGTTCCAAAATCACTTTCATTGCCCAGGGCGGAACCTTTATATCTGTATAATCCTCTTTTAAGAAAATAAATGCTGTTTCAAATCCCGGTTTTTTCACTGGAAATTCACCGTAACCATCCGTGAAATATAAAACACCTTTCAGATTCTTGAATTCACCCATCTGAACGAGTTTTTCAACATAAGCGAGACCTTCTTTAAAACTGGTCCCACCTCTTCCGCGTACAACGAAATGCTTCATACATTCATTTAATTCTTCGATTGTCCTTACTTTCACATCCATCTGGACTTTAGCATCACACTGAATGATATGAAGGTTCATTGTTTTAAAAAAGCTGTCCATACTATGTAAAATATGAAATGTTTCATGCAAAAACCGTTTTAGCGTATCATCACTACACGATTCCGATGTATCTACAATAATAGCCAATTCCTGAATCTTTTCCGTTTCTTTATATTCCAGCGGCTCTACAAGAGGAATGTTTCCATAGTTATTCAATCCATAAGTATAAAATATATAATCAAAGCTATCCATATCCAGCTTTATTTCTTCGTTCACAACCGTAAACTTTCGAAGGAACTGGCGATAATCATAGGTTTCTCTAAGACTAATCTGCATTTGTAATAACAAATCGCCGGCTTGATCTCCCATAGCCTTTGAAAAAGTTTCAAGATTGGTTTTGATCTTTTCACTGATTTCCTGCCACTTCTTTTCCTTTTCCTGTTTGTTTGGCTGATTTTCCTGATCATTTTCATCATCCTGACCATTCCAAAATATATGGTCATCCTGTTTAAAAATACGTTCTGCATTAAATATTTCTCTCGGATGCAGAGGATGATTCATAAGCCATCGATAAACAGACTGAGCATTTAACACTTTTGTATCTTTGCCGATACGATAATACCAGGATTCTCTTTCATCACTGACGACACGTTTCACACAGACGGCATCAAAATGATCTACAAGAGATTCTGCTGCAATATCACAGGCAAGATTCCACATCTGTTCATCTCGTTCCATACGTCCGGTTGTATGTCTGAAAATATTATGCATTAACATGTGAACATAGACACGGTTTATATCCTGTGGCCATTCACGGTAAGTATTTACAAGCCAGGTGGGATTATAATGAATCTTCATTCCGTCCGTCCCAATGCTTTTCGTACTCAAATTCATTTTATAGTCCAATGCACTTAAGGCAATATCAAAATAACGCATGGACATATATATTTCGTTGCGGGAGGCTGTTAAAATCTGCTTCCCTACCCGTTCCAGTTTCTCTCTTATTTCATTCATAGGATACTCCCTATAATTCAAACGATTTTGTCATTGACGAATAATGGGTATTTTTATATTGCATCAACACACTGACAAATTCCGGTATATGATATTGTTGTCCATATGTAATCCCCTGTTCCAATATATCTTTTGATAATGGATCACCTTCTGTTAACAACGGAAACAGATTCCATCGCTGTGTTTCAATCAAATAAAGCAATGTCTGTCCACCCATCTTCTTAAGCTGTGCAATATACTTCTGACGTGCTTTTTCAGTCAGTTCATACGGATAACTCAGACGTTTTAAAGCAAGGTCCATAATTGTCTTCGGATCATCCCTATGAATTGTAAGATCAAAAATCTCATCATATTTCATGTAATCAATTCCCGAACCGCTTATACAATTACGATATAATGTCCCTGTTCCATAAGTGTGATAATTAAATTGACGTGCTTCTTCGTTTGCTGTAACTTCATAATAGAACTCTGTAAAAACCAATTGAGCAATCTGGCCATCTTCATAATGAAAAGTCACGGTCTGCTCAAAACTTGTTTCATCTAAAATAATATTCACCCGATGCTCTTCGCCATGACGCACATGAATATGAACATCCACTAAGTCTGTATCATTTTTAAAAGCTCCATATCCCATACGCGTTATCGTTTCCGGCAAATCAATACGAACCAGACGAATACAATTATAAAAACAATAATCTCCAACAGATTCTGTACATTCCGGTAACTCCATCTGTTCTAAAAAACGACATTCAGCAAATGCATAATTCTCTATTTTTTTTAAGAATTTCGGCAAACGTACACGTTTAATCTCTCGATGTCCGTAAAATGTACGTTCCCCGACCACTGTCACAACATGTCCTTCATACATATCCGGAATAAAAACGACCTCATCTTCTCCGGTAACCTCTGTAAGTTTTGCCGTTTGATCATCGATAAATTCAAATTTCAAATCCATAACTCAAGTATCCTTTCCAAGAAGATCACGTACAACAGCCGAAGCCAGCAGTAAGCCCGCACTGGCCGGTACAAATGAGATACTCCCCGGTGTACGATAATTTACTACAGGAGCCTCTGTTGAATACACAACTTTTAAATGTTTGACACCGCGATTTTTTAATTCCTTTCGCATCACTTTTGCCAAAGGACACATACTTGTTTTATATATATCTGCCACTTCAAGTTTTGATGGATCCAGTTTATTTCCCGTCCCCATGGAACTGATCACGGGTATATCCCCCGTCTGACATTTCATAATAATTTCGATTTTTGCAGTCACTGTATCGACTGCGTCAACAACATAATCATAACGATCAAAAGGAAATGTATGACTGTTTTCAGGAAGAAAAAAGATTTCATGAGTATGAACAGTTGTATCCGGACATATCTGTGCAATACGTTCCTTCATCACTTCTGTTTTTGATCTTCCAATCGTCGACTCCAATGCAATGATCTGACGATTTAAATTAGATTCACTGACCACATCTTTATCGACAAGTGTCAATTCACCAACACCACATCGAGCAAGAGCTTCTACCACATAACCGCCAACACCGCCAATGCCAAATACTGCTACATGACATTCAGATAAGCGTTTTACGCCTTCTTCACCAATTAACATTTCTGTTCGCTGAAATCTTTCACTCATACGATTCCTCCTTAAACTACATCTTTGCTATCATAACATACTTTGTGTCAAAAATAAAGAGTCCCACGAATGAGACCCTTTGTTAAACATCTGTTTATCTAATTATTTTTATCATTTTTCATCCAATCATACGCTTTTCTGGATGTTCCATCGTAGGTATAGATAATTCCTGTATATACAAATCCTTCACGCAATACTGCTGTCTGCATGGGATGATTGTCTGCATGTGTGTCCACACGAAGATATGCATAATGCTCCTTTGCATATTCCATACATTTTGAAAACACACCTGCCATAGAACCATCGCTGGCAATGCGATGAATTGTTCCATAATATTCATTCGAACGCCATGTACCATCGTCAATAACTTTATACGTTGGATCTTCGCCTCCGGCCAATACAAAACATCCGATGACTTGAGCATTCTCTTCAATGACAAAAAGTTGATTTAAGGATAAATCTTCCATGAGCCTTAAAATCTCCGGATATGTATCTCCCCACTGAGTCGGATTGCCTTTAACTTTCATATAGGCACGCGCAGATTCATAAATATCTAAAATGCGATTCATATCATTCATTGTCGCTAATCTGACCATAACTTATCTCCTGATTCAAACAGTAATCTACTAAAGGCTGTATATCTTTCATGGAAGTTAAATCGAAAGACTTTGCAATCATATTGACCGTACGTTCGTCTTTCTTGGCAATCTTTAACATATAACGAAATCCCGTCAACAAAGCACGATCCATTTCTTCCATATGATCGTAATCCAGGCCGCCTTGCATATAGAATGTCTGAAATTTTCCCCATTCTTCCGGTTTAAAGTTCTTTTTAATACTTGTCATAACGTCCGGTGACTTTTTTGGCATGGCTCCAGTAACAAAAAGAACACATTTTTTACCTTCTAAGTGAGGAAGTTTTTCACGAAACCATTTAATATTATTAATCTTTCCAGCATATATGCCGCCGCCAAAAATTATCGTATCGTAATGGGCATAATTCACACAATCTCTGTCACTATATTCTAAAATATCTGCATCTAGAGCTTCGCAAATCCATTTTGCATATTTTCGTGTAAAACCAGTCTTGCTGCTGTATATAACAATTGCTTTTCTCACATTCAGACCTCCGATATACCAATTTATTTAATAATTATATTGGAAATATGTGGAATTTGCAACTCTTTATAAAATCCACAAAAAATCCCCCGAAATCATATGACTCCGAGGGATAAAAATCAATATAATATTAATGATGGAAAAGACGGATACCTGTAAACGCCATAGCCATGTTATATTTGTTACATGTTTCAATAACATTATCATCACGAACAGATCCACCTGGCTGAGCGATATATTTAACACCACTCTTATATGCACGTTCAATGTTATCGCCGAATGGGAAGAAAGCGTCCGAACCAAGAGCTACTTCCTGCATACCATCAAGCCATGCACGTTTCTCTTCTCTTGTGAATACTTCTGGTTTTATTTTGAAGATTTTTTCCCATGCACCATCAGCAAGAACATCCATGTAATCTTCACCAATATATAAATCAATCGCATTATCTCTGTCTGCACGACCAATCTTATCAACAAACTGGAGGTTAAGAACCTTTGGACACTGACGAAGATACCAGTTATCCGCTTTGGAACCAGCAAGACGTGTACAGTGAATTCTGGACTGCTGTCCTGCACCGATACCGATGGCCTGACCACCTTTAGCATAACATACAGAATTGGACTGTGTATATTTCAATGTAATCAAAGAAATGATCAAATCAATTTTGGCAAGTTCCGGAATTTCTTTATTATTTGTTACAACATTCGCAAACAGATCATCATCTACTTTTAATTCATTACGCCCCTGTTCAAATGTAATACCATAAACATCTTTGCATTCAATTGGAGCTGGAACATAATCCGGATCAATCTGGATGACATTATAGTTACCATTCTTTTTAGCTTTTAAGATTTCAAGTGCTTCTGGTTCATATCCTGGAGCGATTACACCGTCAGAAACTTCTCTTTTAATAATCTTTGCTGTGGAAACATCACAAACATCAGAAAGAGAAATGAAATCACCAAAAGAAGACATACGGTCAGCACCACGAGCTCTTGCGTATGCACAAGCTAATGGAGATAATTCACCTAAATCATCTACCCAGTAGATTTTCTTTAAAACATCATCCATAGGCAAACCTACAGCAGCACCTGCTGGAGATACATGTTTGAAAGATGTTGCAGCAGGAAGACCTGTTGCTTTCTTTAATTCTTTAACAAGCTGCCAACCATTGAATGCATCCATAAAGTTAATATAACCTGGTTTACCATTCAATACTGTGATTGGAAGTTCGCCTTCTTTCATAAAAATACGGGAAGGTTTCTGATTAGGGTTACAACCATACTTTAATTCTAATTCTTTCATGATCTCTCTCCTATTTATTCTTATTTACAATACGTGTTTCATAAGTACCATCTGCAATGTTGATATAACGAACAAAAAGAGATACTTTATTTTCTTCGTTTAAACTATTCCAGATTAAATCTGTAAATGTATCAATATCACCTTCGAGACCGATCCATTCCGGTTCACCTTCAAAACTTGGAAGTGGATTGCCATCGTTCATATATGTGTGAATGAAACAACCTTCACCAGCGATTGGATTCTCATAAGCGAATGTATAACGGTTACAGCTTTCCGGATTACCGTTGTTGCTTTTAAGAATAGACATAGCATAATTGTATGTGCCATTTTCAATATGCATAACACCTGAGATACGTGGTGTATAGTTTGGACCATCCGGTTCAAATTCTCTGCATCTTAAAGACTGTTCAAATGTCATCTGCTTGTCCATTCCATCATAAATTGTATCTGTCTGATCACCATTCGTTACGATTGTCTTGTTTCCAAGAACACGTACAGGTGCATAAATAATTAAACTTGGATCTGTAAGTTTGGAAGGATCAAATGCCTGTGTACGAATGCCTTCACCATCTTCTACAAATACACGATTACGACTGTTTTCACTGCGGCCCATAATAAAATATGCTGTAACAGCATGTACGCCATCAGCGGATTTACCAATAATAATACCTCTTCCAGGGTATGCATTTGCTTTCAACTGTTTTTCAATAGATAACTTTTCCATGGTATTCCTCCTTACTTATAGCCGAATTATATCATTCTTACTAATATTTTACAACTGATTTATAAGCAAAAACAATGTACTATTCATTAATTATTTTCCAGGCATCTATTAACCTCTCTAATCGAAAGGCCGCATTTGCAGGGCTAGTCGAAGGTAATTTTATCGCAGAAATTCCCGTTCTTTTGCATGAATATCTGTCATATAATTTATAGGCTGTGGCCCCATTAGCGAAGATTTTTCGAATTTTTGATGTCTTTAATAGTTTCTCTAAATCATTCGGAACAACATCTTTTATACTACTGTCACTTGATCCGGTTATCGTACACGAAGCAATAACATCCCATACAGCAATATGATGTTTAAGAAGCATCTGCTTTTTTTCTTCAATAGTCAAAGGCATCCTTTCATCCAGTATATTTGAAAGAACTTTCCAAAAACGATTCTGAGGATGCCCATAAAAAAACTGAGTCTCTCTGGATTTTACAGATGGAAAACTGCCCAGAATCAGTATCTCTGAATCTTGATCATATACCGGTTCAATGTTATGAAAGACAATCTCATTTTTCATAAATAACAACTCCTCCTTTTGCAATTCTAACATATTTTTGTTTAAAATTATAAACTTTTTGTAAAAATTGCACATTAACATTGAAGTTTTTAATACAAACTGGTAAACTAATTTTATAGATAAAACATTTTTTTAGGAGAATTATAATGGACGAAACAATTCATGGAAATATAAACCCAACCATCTTTGAACATATCCCACGCATGGATCGACCAGAACTTATTTTAGCCAATGATCCACGCTTTAAACAGCTTCTTATGCTTTATGAGTGTGCCATCATGCAGGTCAACACCAAGCTTCAGGTTTTAAACAACGAATTTTCGCATGCATTTAAACGTAATCCAATCGAAAGCATTAAATCACGTATTAAAACACCGGAAAGTATCTGGGAAAAACTGATGCGACGTAATCTTCCAATCGATGCATCTGCCATTGAACGTGATTTAACAGACATCGCAGGTATTCGTGTTATCTGTCCTTTTCAGGATGATATTTACAATATCGCGGAATTGCTGATTAGTCAGGATGATGTCACTTTAGTCGAAAAAAAAGATTATATTAAAAATCCAAAACCAAACGGTTATCGCAGCCTTCATCTTATTATTGCCATTCCAATTTATCTTGCAACAGGTAAAAAAATGATGAAAGTTGAAGTTCAGCTCCGAACCATTGCTATGGATTTCTGGGCAAGTCTGGATCACAAACTGCGTTATAAACAGAATATTGATAATGCAGATGAGATTGTCGAAGAACTTAAAGAGTGTGCGGATATCATCGCGGGTGTTGACCTTAAAATGCAGGATATCCGTAAGAAAATTCATTAATAAAATAATTCAGGGGTATCGGTATTAAACCGATACCCCTTTTTAAATTCAATTTTTAAAATTAATCTAAGAACGCATCAACAATAACAGATTCGGCTTCTTCTTCTGTCATTCCAAGTGTTCTAAGTTTAATTAACTGATCATTATTAATACGACCAATGGCTGCTTCATGAATAATCGCCGCATCAATATGACGTGCATCAATTTCAGGAATAGAGCAAACTTTTGCATGGTCCATAATAATAGAGTCACATTGTACATGGGCATGACATGCAGTCTTACCAATGGCACGTGGATGGAATACCTGTACAGATTCTCCCTTTGCAACGGAACGGGATGCAATTTTTGCAGTGCTTCCCTCTCCATTCATGACAATAGCCATATTGGATGTTGCTGACTGTTTATCATGTGTCATCAAACGTTCAGTAACAAACAATTTTGCGCCTGCTTCGAGTGTAATGTCTGTTTCACGTTCACTGGAATCGACACCTTTGATCTGTGCTGTATCCAATGTAAACACAGAACCTTCACCCACATAAATCTTTGTCACCGGATTCAAAATCTTTTCACCGGTACCTTCACCCTGTCCGTAATGTTTTTCTTCATAACGCACATTACATCCTTTACCTACATGAAAGCTATGTATACCGTCATGACGTGTGCTGTCACAACCGGAATTGTGCAAACCACATCCTGCGACAATCACGACATCCGCACCATCTTCAATATAAAAATCATTGTAAACGATATCTGTCATACCAGATACAGTAACAACCACCGGAATCTGAATACGTTCTCCTTTGGCATGTCCATCAATGTAAACATCCATGCCATTTTTATCTTTTTTACTTTTAATTTTTACATGTTCACTATCTCCATGACACAGAGGCTGTCCATTATATCGGAGATTAAAAGCTCCTTTTTGCTCAAAATCACCATTATTGATGACCTTAAGAACATTTTGTGTAATCTGATCGATTTGCATGACATATCCTCCTGTTACTTCATGTATTTGCAGCTTGCTTCTGCTGCATCTTCACCGGCAATCAATGCTGGCATAACTTCTTCTCTTGTACCAATCTTTTCAACTTTACCATCTTTAATGACCATGATGCGATCTGCCATCTGGATGATACGTTCCTGATGAGAAATAATGACAATACTCTCACTCTTTGTTGCATGAATTTCTTCAAAACGCTGAACAAGCATAGAGAAGCTCCAAAGGTCAATACCGGCTTCCGGCTCATCAAAAATTGAAACTTTATGTGGTTTAGCAAATGCTGTTGCAATTTCAATACGTTTCATCTCACCGCCGGATAAACTGGAATCCACCTGGCGATCAATATATTCCATGGCACAAAGACCCACATTACTTAACAGTTTACATGCTTCATCTAAAGATAAAGTTCTTCCGGAAGCAAGATTTAATAAACGATGTACAGTCATCCCTTTAAATCTTGGCGGTTGCTGAAAAGCAAAACCAAAACCGGCATTTGCTCGATGATCAATATCAAAATCCGTAATATCTTCACCATCAAGCAGAATTGTTCCTGCTGTCTGGTTCTTAATTCCCATGAGTAAAGATGCTGTTGTTGATTTGCCGCCACCATTTGGCCCAGTGATCACAAGCATCTCACCATCAGCCACATCAAAGCTGATATCATCTATAATTTTTAATGTTTCTCCATTCTCTACGACTTCATAAGAGAGATTCTTAACCTGAAGCATTTGTTTCAGTCCTTTCCTTCGTACACTAATTATTTATTATAACAGCTTGAACTAATTTCTCAACTCTTTTTTTCATTGTATCTAAACTAGAAATCAAGTATAATAATAAAACATGACTTTAAACAAAAAGGTGGTTTTCCATATATGAACAAAAAAGAAATCAGCGAAATCAAAAAACAGTTTACACCGGCTCATTGTGCGATCACTCGAATCTGCGGATGTTATGTCGATGGTGAAAAAGAGAAAAAAACAACCATGAAAGAAATGTTTCTCTCCCTTCCGGAAGAAGAAATGTTTAAATATTTTGATATTTTTAGAAAAACCCTTTCCGGTTCTTTAGGAAAGAATCTTGTGAATATGGAATTTCCAAAAGAAACCGAAGATTTTGGCGGAACTCAGGCTTTTCTCATGTCATTGAGGGAAAGCCAGTTAAATGATCCAAATCTTTTAAATGAATTCTATGATAAAGTTATTGAATCCTATGATTATGGCGAACACTATCTTATTCTTCTCATTCATTCTGTCTATGATGTTCCGGGAAGAACAACTGACGGTCTTGAGATGGAAGATGCTTCGGATGAAATCTATGATCATATTTTATGCTCCATTTGTCCTGTTAAATTATCCAAACCCGGATTATCTTATCAGGTTGAAACAAACGAATTCCATGATCGTATTCGTGACTGGATTGTAGAAATGCCGGAAGTTGGATTTCTCTTTCCAGCTTTTAATGACCGTAGTACAGATATTCATAATATTTTATACTATACAAAAAATCCGGAAGAACTTCGTTCCAGCCTTGTCGATAATCTGTTGGGCTGTGTGCTTCCATTAACTGCCAAAAGTCAGAAAGAAACATTTCAGATGATGATCGAAGATACATTGGGAACCGATTGTGATTTTGAAGCTGTAAAAAATATTCATGATACATTATATGAGATGATTGAAGAACAAAAAGAAGAACCAAATCCAGTCGTTCTCGACAAAACAGATTTAAAGAATCTTATGTTAGACAGTGGTGTTAAAGAAGATAAACTGGAGTCATTTGATACATACTGTGAATCTGTTATGTCTGATGCCCCTATGATGGCAACCAATATTGCAAACGTACGTAAATTCGAAATAAAAACACCAGACGTTACAGTTCAGGTCAATCCTGCCCGTTCTGATCTTGTTGAAACCAAACTCATCGATGGCAGACCTTGTCTTGTTATTGCTATTAATGATGCAGTCCAGGTTAATGGTATTCCTGTCCGTGTTCCGTTAGCTGAAGCAAATACCGAGTATGATGACTCCATGGACATGGCTGCAGCAACCGATGTTCCATTCGAAGAATAAAATACCAATGATATTCAACTTAATATAACATCAAAAGACCGATAAAAGAATGAATACTTATCTTCTATCGGTCTTATTTTTTATCTTATATTCCATCAAATCTTTGTCGACCAGTCCTGACAGTTCCATACCTGTGTTACCACATCCATATAGAACTCTGGTTCATGGCAGATAATTAAAATACTGCCTTTATATTCCTGAAGGGCACGTTTAAGCTCATCCTTAGCATCCACATCCAAATGGTTTGTAGGTTCATCCAGAAGTAAAATATTCGTTTCTTTATTGATAATCTTGCAAAGACGCACTTTTGCCTGTTCACCACCGCTAAGTACACGAACCTGACTTTCGATGTGTTTGGTTGTAAGACCGCATTTTGCTAAAGCAGAACGCACTTCATACTGTGTATAGGATGGAAAATCCTTCCAAATTTCTTCAATACATGTCGTACGGTTGTCCTTTTCGCCTTCCTGCTCAAAGTAACCGATGTACTGATAATCACCTCGTGTCACCTTACCGGAAAATGGTTCGATCAGTCCCAAAATACTTTTAAGAAGGGTTGTCTTACCAATACCATTGGCACCTACAAGGGCAATCTTTTCACCACGCTCCATGCGGATATTGAGTGGAACAGTCAATGGTTCATCATAACCTACAACAAGGTCTGTTGTTTCGAAGATGACCTTGCCGGAAGCACGGGCAGATTTAAAATTAAATTCCGGCTTTGGTTTTTCCTTGGCAAGCTCGATAATATCCATATTGTCCAGTTTCTTCTGACGGGACATGGCCATATTACGTGTAGAAACACGGGCTTTGTTACGAGCAACGAAATCTTTTAACTGACTGATCTCCTGCTGCTGACGGTTATAAGCCGCTTCAAGCTGCGCTTTTTTCATCGCATAAACTTCCTGGAACTTATCATAATCACCCGGATAACGATCCAATGCCTGATTTTCCATATGATAAATTAAATTGATAACACTGTTTAAAAATGGAATATCATGAGAAATCAAAATAAAGGCATTCTCATATTCATTAAGATAACGTTTTAACCATTCAATATGATTTTCATCCAGATAGTTGGTCGGCTCATCCAAAAGCAGGATATCCGGTTTTTCAAGGAGCAGCTTTCCAAGAAGAATCTTTGTTCTCTGTCCACCGGATAATTCAGTAACATCGCGTTCTAAACCAATTTCATTCAAACCAAGGGCACGGGCAATTTCCTCAACTTTTGCATCAATCTGATAAAAATCATGCTGATCGAGAAGATCCTGAATCGTTCCTGTTTCTTCCATAAGTTTATCCATCTCTTCCGGAGTTGCGTCACCCATCTGATCATACATACGGTTCATATCTTCTTCCATGGCGAATAAAAACTGGAAAGCAGACTTTAACACATCACGAATGGTCATACCTTTTTCAAGAACAGCATGCTGATCCAAATACCCAACGCGTACGTTTTTCGCCCATTCAACCGTACCTTCATCCGGCATCAATTTTCCTGTGATAATATTCATAAACGTCGATTTACCTTCACCATTGGCACCGATAAGTCCAATATGTTCGCCTTTTAAAAGACGGAAAGATACATTATTAAAAATAGCACGATCACCAAAACCATGACTCAAGTTTTTTACATTTAATATCATTATAAAACTCCCCTGCATAATATTTCATCATCAAATACGGACTTATTATATCGGAAAGAATAGGGCTTTGCAAGTGACGAAATCGTTTGTATAATAAATAAAAATAAGATAAGTGAGGTAATGAACTATGAGTCGTTTATTTTTAGAATATCCAAAATGCTCTACATGTCGTAAAGCAAAAAAATATCTTGAAGAAAATGGTGTTGAATTTATCGACAGACATATCGTTGAAACAAATCCAACGGCTGAAGAATTAAAAGAATGGATTGCAAAAAGCGGTCTCCCTGTGAAAAAATTCTTCAACACAAGCGGAAAACTTTACAAAGAAATGGGATTGAAAGATAAATTAGCTTCTATGTCTGATGAAGAACAGATTGAGCTTCTTGCTTCTAACGGCATGCTTGTTAAACGTCCACTCATCATCGAAGATGGTCGTGTCCTTGTTGGCTTTAAAGAGGCTGAATGGAAATTTTAATTTAGTTCAAAAAGGGGCTGCAGCACTTTAATTAGTGCGACAGCCCCATGTATTTATAATAATACAATAAATCTTCCTCATTAAAATCTTCTGGATTATCTGAATCGTCACTGTCACAAAACAGCCAAATGAGTGCATTATCCAAAAACCATTCTTTCTTCTTTAGTGTGTTCACAATACGTCCGAACTTTGCATAATCGTTGACGTCACCATTATCATGGTAAATCATGGATTCTGTTCCGTCATACAATCTTGAAAAATTCATCTGAGCAAAAGCACTGTGAATTGCCTTATACATACCGTCCAATCGATATATTTTTTCGTTCTTTATCTTATCTTCATTCAGGCGAATGATCATTTTTAACCCTATGAAATAAAATGACATTTCTATATCTTATATGATATGATAACTTTTATAAGAACCACGGGAGGCTTTCATGAATCGCACATTAACATACACTATTACCTCAAACGAACATAAAACAAAAATCGAACACTTTTTACGAGATAAAGGCTATTCAAGGCATCTCCTTATTTCTCTTAAACAGGATACACATTCTGTTCTTGTCAATGGTCAGCCACGATACATGAACGAGCGTTTAGTCGATGGCGATGAACTTACAATCAATATCCGCGAAGATGAGGTATCGGAGAAAATTGAACCCGTAAATCTTCCGCTAAATATTCTCTATGAAGACGAGGATATCATCGTCATTAATAAACCCGCAGGCATGCCCATTCATCCCTCGATCAATAACTATGGCAATACGTTAGCAAATGCTTTGGCTTATTATTATGAACGTCAAAATAAGCCTTTTATTTTTCGATGTACAAACCGATTGGACCGCGACACATCTGGTGTAACAATCATTGCTAAAAATCAATTAAGTTCCGGAATTTTATCAACTAAGGTTATGCATCATGAAGTGGATCGCGAATACCTTGCCATTATTCGAGGAACAGATTTACCGGCTTCAGGTACAATCAATGCTCCAATCGGACGCAAACCCGATTCTATTATTGAACGTATGGTTGATTTTGAAGATGGTGAAGAAGCAATTACACATTATAAAGTTTTAAAAAAAGAAAATGGGCACAGCCTCGTTTCTCTTAAATTGGAAACCGGCCGTACCCATCAGATACGTATTCATATGAAATATTTAGGATATCCTCTCATTGGAGACTATCTTTATAATCCGGATATGGAGTTTATTACGCGACAAGCTCTGCATTCCTACCGAATGTCTTTCAATCATCCGATTACGGGAGAATTCATGGAGTTTGTTGCTCCACTCCCAATAGACATGAATCAAATCATTTCTCTTTAGATATTCTCCAGATTTGTCTTTACATTCATAATGAGCATCTGAAGACGATTTTCTACATTTGCGAAGCTGACATCCGGATCATAATCTAAAGGCAAAATCTGAACGTTCGGATAAAGCTCTTTAAGCTTCTTAATAATTCCTCGACCAACAATATGATTTGGCAGGCATCCAAATGGCTGTAAAACAACAAATGCTTTGCAGCCTTTCTTTGCGTGATGCATGATTTCACCAGGAATCAATACACCTTCACCCGCATCAAATGTATGATGGAAAATACGATCGCTGTCTTTAATCAAATCTGTAATACGCGCTGCCTTTTCATAAAGCGGATGCTCTTTTGCAATCTTATCTGTAAGATCATGTGCCTTATCAAAGAAAATATCTGTAAGACGAAGCATGGCTTTTTTAACAAATGGTTTATCCACACCATATTCTTTCACCTGCATATCCTGATAGAAGAATGATTTTCGAATTACATCTGTCATACGGGCTTCAATAATTTCAAATCCATTTTTCTCAAGATAAAGTTCAATATCATGGTTTGCTCCCGGATGGAAGTTTAATAAGTATTCACCAACAATTAATACACGAGGTTTTGGTCGGCTGCGATCATATGGAACATTTTTCATAATCTCTATAGCCTTTTTAAATCCAGACTTTGCACCTCGAACACCGCTTTTTTCGATTCCCTTCATGACAGCGTCTACTGCTTTATCAAAAGCCTCATCCGCACTGCCTTTTATTTTTTCATAAGGACGAATCTTACGTAACAGTTCTTCCAAAGCATCGATCATTGGCAAGCCATATGCAATATTGATCGAATTCAACAAATCCAACTTGAATCCCGGATGTAACTGATGATAATCCACATCATCATTTGTTACAATGGATACGTCTTTAAATCCGGCATCATCCAATGCTTTACGAAGCAGAGCGCCATAATGGGTTAAACGACAATCACCAATATATTTACCCATGCCAATAGCAACATCTTTACCATCGTATCTTCCGCTCTTTAAAGCAGCCAAAGCTTCACCAATAACAATCTGAGCAGGGAAACAAATATCATTGTTGACATACTGTTTTCCTAATCGAATCGCTTCTTCTCTTCCCATATCCAAAGGTTCTGCTTTAAGACCCTGTTTTTTAAATACTGCAGTCATCAACTTACAAAACGCTCTCGATGTATTTGGAACAAGAATAATTCTTTCTTTTCGATCCTGAGACTGGAATTTCACTTTATAAGGCTCCTGTACAGGATTTGCTTTGTTTTTCAGTGCCTGACGACGCATGTTGACCGTTTCAACAAAAGAACGGACACGAATGCGAAGAGGACCTTTAATATCACTCTCATCTAATTTAAGAATTAACGGTGCCTTTCCTGAAATTTCTCGCATCAAACGAACAATTTCATCGGAAAGATAGGCATCATGACCACACCCAAAACTAACAATCTGAACATATTCCAGATAATCGGACTGTGCAGCCAGTACTGCTGTCGATAACATACGACCATGATAATTATTAACAACATCCAAACGACTCTTGCTTAAATCTACATTTTCAATTCCAGGAACCGAATCTGCAGTTAACACTGGAATATTTAAATTGATAAATAAATCTGCCAGATTATGATTTACTAAAGAATCATTCTGATATGGTCTGGATGCCAGAACAATAGCATAGGAACCGTTTGCTTTGACTTCATCAATGATTTCCTGACCACGTTTTTTTAGAGCAGTATGGAATGCATCTTGCGCCTCATCCGCCTGACGGATGGCTTCTGCTGTCATAGACTCAGAAATACCAAACTTATCTTTCATATATTTTGACAATTGATTCAATCGGTCTTTATCTGTATACCAGTGGAACAATGGTGAATGGAATGGCACACCCCATTTTTCTTCAGTATTATCCGAATTTCGTATAACAATCGGATATCCTTTAACAACCGCACACATGGACACACTGGTCTCTTCTGTATTCTCTGACTTAACTGTTGTGATCGAAGGCATAAAGATTCGATCCACACCACGATCAACAAGACTACGAATATGACCATGCACCAGTTTCGCTGGAAAACATACGGTATCGGATGTCACAGCCGATAATCCGCGCTCATACATGGCACGTGTACTTGCACTGGAAACTTTTACATCAAATCCTAAGGCTTTTAAAAAAACTTTCCAGAATGGCAAGGTTTCCCAGTAAGATAATACACGCGGAATACCCATAGTTATATTTCGTTTTTCACAAACAGCTTCAAACGGATAATCTTTTAATAAGAGTGCCTCACGTTCTTTAAACATATTAGGCACTTTTTTCTTTTCACTGTTTTTTACTTTATGTTCATCCGTATCGATCATCTCACCGCGTTCACAACGGTTATTTGTAACCCACGAACTGCCATTTGAGAATTTAACAATCGTACGTTTACAGTGGTTAGTACAATGCGGACAGGGTACATTGCTTTCCTGCTCATAAGAAAATGATTCTAAACCGTCAAGGCCAATAAATGAAGGCGTAATATCACCTGCAGCCATGCGTTCTTTAACGATCAATGCGGCACCAATAGCACCCATAATTCCCGGATAAGGTGCACGAATAACTTTTTTACCAATATACTGTTCCATGGCACAAAGAACAGCATCATTCTGAAATGTTCCCCCTTGAACAACAATGGTGTCACCAAGTGAATTCAGATTATCCATGCGTATAACTTTTGTAAATACATTTTCTATAATCGAACGACAAAGGCCAGCCATAATATCATTTGGTTTTTTGCCATTGCGCTGTTCAGTGACAATACTGCTATTCATAAACACCGTACAACGGCTGCCAAGGTTGGCGGGATTATCCGATGAAAAGGCTGCATTTGCAATTTCTTTAACAGGGATATGTAAGGTGGATGCAAAGTTTTCCAAAAAAGATCCGCAGCCGGACGAACATGCTTCATTAACAATAATATTTGTAATGATTCCGTGATCAATCCAAATAGCTTTCATATCCTGTCCACCAATATCTAAAATAAATGAAGCATTTTTAACATATTTTTCGACACCACGGACATGGGCAACCGTTTCAACCACGTGACATTCGGCTGAAAAAGCTCTGGCAAAGAGCTGTTCACCATAACCAGTGGTGCATGCACCTATAATATCCAATACGGCTCCTGCTTCGTTATATCGATTGCGAAGCTTCGTTAATGCATCTTTAGCAACAACTAAAGGATCTCCTTCATTGGATGCATAAAAATATTCAAGAATCTCTTCCTTCTCATCAATCAAAACAAATTTTGTTGTTGTGCTTCCTGAGTCAATACCAAGATATGCTTTCACATGATCGCCTTTACGTAATGATCTTGGAAGTATTTCCGGTAATTTATGTCGTTCCTTAAATTCAGCGAGTTCCTGTTCAGATTCAAAAAAAGGAATTCCATCGTTTCCTTCGAATAATTCATTTTGATCCATCAACTTCTTCAGAAGTTCCATAAGATCCTCAACTGATGCACAGTTATCAGCCAGATTAAACATAGTTTCAGCCGATAAAGCTGCACCATGGGCCACCATAAGCTGTGGATGCTCCGGAACGAATATATCTTCTTCAGATAATTCTAATCGTTCAGCAAACACCTGAATTAATGTCGGATTAAATGTCAATGGTCCACCCTCAAAAACCACTGGTTTACGAATATCCAGTCCCTGTGCCAGACCACCGATCGTCTGCTTGGCAATGGCATGCAATGAAGATAAAGCCAAATCCTGTTTTAACACCCCTTGATTTACTAAAGGCTGAATATCTGTCTTTGCATAGACGCCACAGCGGCCGGAAATATCATACACACAGGTACCCTGAGATGCTAAATCATTGAAACTTTCTACCGGAATATTTAATACGGCAGCCATCTCATCAATAAATGCACCTGTACCCCCGGCACAACTGCCATTCATGCGCATATCTGCAACTTTTAATGGACCTTCTTCACCACCGCCCTGGAAAAAGATCATTTTTGCATCCTGACCGCCAAGTTCAATGGCCGTTCCAACCGTTTCATATATTTCCTGCAAAACAATAGAATTTGCAACCACTTCCTGCACATAACCCATCTGAGTCTTTTCTGAAAGTGCTTTCGCTCCGGAACCTGTGAATACTAAATTAACTTTTTGGTCTGGAAAGTTTTCATTCAACTGACATAGCAACTCATAAACACTTTCGATTTGGTGTGCATTATGTCGAATATAATTCGAAAACAAAATCTCCTTATTTTCTTTATTCAACGCCACAATTTTTGTTGTTGTCGAACCAATATCTACACCTACAAACACTGTCTACACTTCCTAATGTTGAAATTTGTGGTATTTTATCGAAATCTACCACATTTAACATTTTAGCTCCTTTCTGCAAATAGTCAATGGAATGAATTTTATTCAATTTAAATTCAATTTATTTTAAGAGGTTCTTTACCAAATCTTTTCCCTTATCTTTACAAATCTTTTAGAATTAAAAAACGTCGTTCAATATCTCTTCGAACGACGTTTTTAATCATAATTTATTTCTGTGCCAAATCACAAATCAAATCAATGCATGTTTCTATACCCAATTTCGACGAATTCAAACAAAGATCATAATATTCCGACATTCCAAAAACTGTATTCGTATAATAAGAACAGTACTTACGACGTTTCTTATCAACTTGTTTCATACGGTCCATAATCTTTGCATCCGATTCATCCGGCATCTTTGTTTTTAAATGCTGCAATCTCCAATATGGATGAGCATGAATGAAAATATGTAATGTATGATCGAATTCAGCTAAAATATTGTTTGCATTACGACCAACAATAACACAATTCCCTTTTTCACCAATTTTACGAATGACTTTCTTCTGTGCATCAAAAAGTTTTTCATTCAATGGCTTATTATAAAAATCAAACAAACTTTGTGCAAAGCCAAAATTAACAGGAATCTTTTCATCCCATTTTTCAAGACTGGCTATATCAAGATTTGTTTCTCTTGCTGCCTGCAGAATAATTTCTTTATCATAATACTCATATCCTAGTCGATCGGCAACAGCTTTGCCAATGGTTCCTCCACTGGCACCAAATTCACGGCTGATTGTAATAATCTTTTTCATCTTGCAATCCTCCCCATAACATATTTGGTTTATAATACTTTATTCAAAAAGTCAATGGTTCTTGCTTCTTTTGGATTCTTAAGAATTTCATCCGGAGTACCCTGTTCTACGATATAGCCACCATCCATAAAGACAATACGATTAGCAACCTCACGGGCAAAACCTATTTCATGTGTTACGACAACCATCGTCATACCGCCAAGAGCAAGTTCTTTCATAACAGCGAGAACTTCGCCAACCATCTCAGGGTCAAGTGCGGAAGTCGGTTCATCAAACAACATAACATCCGGATTCATCGCTAATGCACGAGCAATAGCTACACGCTGTTTCTGTCCACCGGAAAGCTGTGGCGGATAAACATCCGCTTTTTCAACCATACCAACACGTGCAAGAAGCTGCATACCTTTTTCACGTGCTTCTTCTTTTGTCATCTTTTTAAGTTCAACCGGTGCAAGCATAATATTATCTAAAACCGTCATGTGAGGAAATAAGTTAAAATGCTGGAATACCATACCAATGTTTTCACGAACCTTATTAATATCTGTATGTTTATCCGTAACATTATATCCATCAACAATGATCGTTCCGGCTGTAGCCACTTCCAGCTGATTTAAACAACGGAGGAAGGTGGACTTACCGCTTCCGGAAGGTCCAAGCAATACAACAACTTCACCTTCTTCAATATCCATACTGATACTTTTAAGAACTTCAAGTTTACCGAAACATTTTTTCAAGTTTTCAACATGTACTTTAATTTTGTTCTGTTCCACGTTTTATCCTCCTTTCGATATATTTTGCCAATTTACTCAAGGACACAATAACAACCATATACATAACGGCGATAATTGCCCATGTTTCAAGAACTTTAAATGTGTTCCCTGCCATTGTTTTACCCACATTGGTAAGTTCCGGGAAAGCAATAATCGAAAGAATCGATGTATCTTTCAATGTGATAATGAACTGGTTGATAATAGATGGAATCATGGTACGAATCGCCTGTGGCAATACTACTTTTCGCATACTTGTTCCATATGGAAGTCCAAGGCTTCGAGCCGCTTCCATCTGACCTTTATCAATACTTTCAATACCGGCACGAATAATTTCGGCCATATAAGCACCACAGTTCATGGATAATGCGATAACACCTGCCTGAAGCGCTGTTAATCGAAAATCTGTAAAACCAAGTCCTTTGATCCCCTGAGGAATACCAAAATAAATAAAATAGGCCAATACGATTAATGGTACACCTCGAACGGCATCTACATAAATTGTACCGATCAAATTAAAAAATCTGTTTTTTCCTACATTCATTAAGGCAAAAATCAGACCAATGATCATCGCAAACACTAATGAAAGCAATGTCAAAAGTATTGTCTGACCCAAAGCACTTAACAACATATCATAATATGTTGCAGCAAGTTTGATCATATAGTTTTCTCCCCCTTGTTTCATTTTTATCAAAACATGTAACTATTTTATCATAATTAAGTCCCAATAACAAGAACGTGGGATAACCTTTAGCTATCCCACGCCTATCATTCATTCATAAAATTCTTCTAAATTATTCACCAAGTATTTTGCAAGGATTTCGTCATATGTACCATTCGCTTTGATATTAGCAAGACCTGCATTGAACATGTCAAGCAATTCCTGATCCGCTGTATCCATGATAGCGAAACCATAAGGAGCGCCTTCACTTTCCATACCTTCTGGAATCATAAGTTCAATACCACTGTCTTTGATGTTGGATGCCATAATTGGAGTATCTTCTACACAGGCAGCACTATTACCAAGAAGAACATCCTGATACATTGTAGGTGAATCTTCAAATACAGTTACTGTAAAACCATACTGATCTTTTAAACTGTTTGCAAAATCTGCACCTGCTGTAGCATTCTTAACTGCAACATTTTTACCTTCAAGGTCTTCAAAACTTGCAATATCGCTTCCTGCTGCTACTACGAATGTCTGTGTAGCATCATAGTATCCATCAGAGAAAATCCATCCACTGTCAATACGTTCCTGTTTAATTGTAGCCCCTGCGATAATTGCATCTGCCTGACCTGTCTGAACAGCAAGAACTGCTGCATCCCATCCAAGACTCTGTAATTCATAATCAAAGCCCTGATCTTCCGCAATAGCTGCTAAAATGTCAACATCAATACCAACAAAATCACCATTTTCATCTGTGTATTCAAAAGGTCTGAAAACAGTATCTGTAGCGATGATCCACTTGTCACCGTTTTCTGTAACTTCTGCTGTTGTTTCAGCTGCTGTTGTTTCAGATGCTTTTGTTTCTGTTGTTTCGGAACCACCACAACCAACGAGTGTTCCCATTACCATGACTGCACTTAATAATAATGCAAATGCTTTTTTCATAGTAGAATCCTCCTCTAATCATAATTTTTATACAGAACTTTTCTTTCGTACACTATGTTCTGTTCGATTCTATTCAATTATATTTTAATACTTCACTCTTGTCAAGTGTAAATGTATATTTGTATACAATTATGCATTAAAATACATATTTTTTCAGACGATTGAATGCTTCTTCAACTCTGCTCTTTGGCAATGCAAGATTTACACGAATCGAACATGCACCATGGAACGGACGTCCATCCTGCCACATTACACCCACTTCTGCACCGGCATGGAGAAGTTCATCCAATGTCTTACCATGTTTATTACACCACTCGGTACAATCAAGAAATAACATATACGTTCCTTCTGGTTTGAATAATTTTACACCTTCAAAATGTTTCCAGATAAAATCACAGGCATAATTCACATTTTCTGTAAGAACCTGACATAATTCATCCACCCACTCATAACCGTCTTCTTTATATGCTCCGATGAGTGCGTACATGGAAAGAACATTCATGGAGTTATAATGAGAAAGACTTGACTGTTTAAGTATACGATCTCTTAGATAAGCATTATAAATAATATGATAACTGCCAATCAAACCGGCAAGGTTAAACGTCTTCGATGGCGCATACAGTGCAATGGTACGATTTCTTGCATCTTCCGATACCATTTGTGTTGGAATATGTTCATGTCCATCCAAAATAATATCCGACCAGATTTCGTCAGAAACAACGTAAACATCATATTTCTTATAAATTTCCATTGCTTTCTCAATTTCCCAACGCTCCCACACACGTCCGCAAGGATTATGTGGTGAACAGAAAATCGCCATATGAATATGTTCTTTTTTAAGAATTGCTTCCATTTCTTCGAAATCCATACGCCATACACCCTGTGCATCCTGTTTTAAATAACTATGTACAAGATGATAACCGGCCGCAGTCAAAGCACGTGTAAAACCAATATATGTTGGTGCATGCACTAAAATCTTGTCTCCTCTGGAACAAAGCGCATCCACTGCACTCATAACACCGCCAAGAACACCATTTTCATAACCGATGCATTCTTTTGTCAGTCCACTGACATTATGACGTTTTGTCTGCCATTCAATAATCGAATCAAAATATTCTTCACGTGGTACAAAATATCCAAATGTTGGATGTTCCAAACGTTCTTTCATGGCCTGAACAACTGCTGGAACTGTTGCAAAATTCATATCTGCAACCCACATAGGAATGGGATCAAAACCCTCTTTTGCAACGGCACCTTGAAATGGTGGATAATCTACAGCTATGGCATCTTTTCCTTTTCGATCGATAATAGATGTAAAATCGTATTTCATAATATGCACTCTCCTCTTTAAGTTTAAACACTGAGAATACTTTACCACATAAGCTTCCCATATTGCAATCTATTGCTTTTGAATTCGATTGGATGTATACTAATTAAAGCATAATTTATGTAATATAATTCAAAGGAGAAATGATTATGGTCATTGAAAAATTTTTAAGATATGTATCAATTGATACGCAGTCAGATCCAGAATCAACATCATTTCCAAGTACAGAAAAACAGAAAGATCTGGCACGCATCTTATATAAAGAACTTGTAGAAATGGGTGCTTCCGATTGTTACATGAGCGAAGAATTCGGTTATGTCTATGCTTTTATTCCGCCAACAGATAATGGCAGATGCACGAAGACATTGGCATTTGTTTCCCATATGGATACCGCATCCGATTCTTCCGGTAAAGATATCAAAGCACGTATTGTTGAAAACTATGACGGTAAAGATATTATTTTAAACGAAGAACTGAATCTTATTTCTTCTCCAGCCACTTACCCGGAACTTTTAGAGTATGTCGGCAAATCCTTAATTGTCACAGACGGTACAACTTTACTTGGTGGAGATGATAAAGCTGGTGTGGCTGAAATCATGTCCATGGCCGAATATCTGATCCATCATCCTGAAATTGAACACGGACCAATCTCCATCGCATTTACACCGGACGAAGAAGTCGGTGGCGGTGTAGATCACATTGAACTTGAGCGCATGCATGCAGATATTGCTTATACCGTTGATGGTGGCGGTATCGGCGAGATTGAATATGAAAACTTTAATGCTGCATCTGCAGACATCGAAATTCATGGTGTCGTTGTTCATCCGGGTTCTGCAAAAGATAAAATGATCAATGCCGCTTCCATTGCAGCAGAATTTGATTTCATGCTGCCTGCCAATGAACGTCCTCAGTATACAGAAGGTTATGAAGGTTTCTTCCATTTGATGCACATTTCCGGTGGTGTTGAACAAACAGAATTGTCCTATATCATTCGTGATCATGATAAAGAAAAGTTCGATGCAAAAAAAGCTTTAATTCTTAAAAATACAGAGATACTCAATACGAAATATGGTGAAGGCACAGTGACTTCAAAACTTTCAGACACATATTTCAATATGAAAGAAAAAGTTGTTCCAGAATATCAGTTTTTAATTGATGCAGCCATTGATTCTATGAAAGCATTGGACATCGAACCAAAGATTACACCTGTTCGAGGCGGCACGGATGGTGCAAATCTCTCTTATATGGGATTACCTTGTCCAAACCTTTGTACGGGTGGTCACAACTTCCATGGACGCTATGAATTTATCTGTGTCGAATCCATGAGAAAGATTGTTGATCTCTTGATCAAGATTGCTCAGGATATGTATAAATATTGCAATTAAACATAATTCCACATATGAATTAAGGGGAAACCAAATTGGTTTCCCCTTAATTATTTCAATTATTCCGATTTAATTTTTTCTTTAAATACAACTGCTGTTCTCGCTGGCAGATAAAGTTCAACAAAATGTTGTCCATCAAATTTCTTTGTGGAATAAGTCATATGTTCAACACGATTCTGTCCACCATATTTTTCATCATCACTGGAAAGAACAACTTCATAATCAGCGTTATTTCTAACGGGTACAAGAACATTCGTCAAAGACTGGGACGGACTGAAATTCAATGCAAAAAGCAACCCATTTCTAGAAAAAACGATAGTCTTTTCCGGTTCTTTTAATAAACAAAGATCAGCCATTTTCTGTTTGAACATATTATTTTCTTTGGCAAGATGGATCATATCCCGATCAAATTCTCCCAGCCATTGATATTTCAAGAACCCATTATCCAAAAGACTCCACTGACGTCTGCAATAATGGAAACTCCATCCATTACCTTCGCGAGGGAAATCGATCCATTCCGGATGTCCAAATTCATTACCCATAAAATTAAGATAGGCTTCACCGCCACCGCCAAGAGTAAACAGACGAATCATCTTATGAAGTGCAATCGCACGATCGATAACCAAATTATGACAAGCTTTATCCATATCGGTATACATGGCTGCATCTGCCAAACGGAAGATCATCGTTTTATCACCAACAAGGGCCTGATCATGACTTTCCACATAGGCAACCGTGTCTTCTCCGGCACGACGCAGGCACATATCTCCCCACATTTTACCAATCTGCCAATCTTCATCTTTTAATTCCTTCACTGTACGAATCCACATGTCAGGAAGTCCCATAGCCAGACGATAATCAAATCCAATACCGCCATCATCGATCGGCAGACACATTCCAGGCATACCAGACATATCTTCCGCAATGGTGATTGCATCCGGTTTTACCTGACGAATGAGCTCATTGGCAAGCTGCAAATACGTAATGGCTTCCACATGTGTATTATATGAAAAATACTTTCGATCGTTATCAAAACTTGTACCAAGACCATGATCATGATACAGCATAGATGTGACTCCATCAAAACGAAAACCATCAAAATGATACTCAGTTAACCAGAACTTTAAATTAGAAAGCAAGAAATGAAGCACTTCATCTTTACCGTAGTTAAAGCACTTTGTTCCCCATGCCGGATGTTCACCTTTTTCACCATCATGGAAAAACTGCCATGTGGTACCATCAAACATATTAATACCTTCGGCTGTATTTTTAACTGCATGAGAATGTACAAGATCTAATAACACACGGATTCCCATCTCATGAGCCTTATTCACAAGATATTTTAAGTCTTCCGGTTTGCCAAACCAGCTGGATGCAGCATAAAAACTGGATACCTGATAGCCAAAACTGCCATAATATGGATGTTCCATAATGGCCATCAACTGAATAGTATTATAGCCGGCACGTTTAATGTGAGGTAACGTTATATCCGCAAATTCACGATATGTACCAACTCTTCCTTCTTCCTGTGCCATACCAACATGTGCTTCATATATATAGAGTTCACTGTCCGCTTTAAAGTTTGCATCTGTCCACTCAAAAACTTTCCGGTCATCGACAACTTCACAGCACCATGTAATCGTCTCAGGATCCTGTACAACGCGACGTGCATATAATGGAATATGTTCGGTACGTGTCATGTTGGCATCAACAACCGTCTTCACTTTACAACCATCCCAAAGGACATCATCCCCATCAAGTTTTAACTCCCAGATACCAAATTCTTTTCTTTTCAATGGATATTGAACTGGATTCCAGTTATTAAACTCACCCATTAAATAAAGCTGATGCGCATTCGGAGCCCATTCACGATAAACCCATCCGCCATCCACGTGATGAATGCCAAAATAATCATGTGCATTGGCAAAATCGTTCAATGATTTATGATTCCATAAGAGACGTCCTTTCGTTCCATGATAATTGGACATACGTAAATGAATGTCTTCTAAAAAAGGTTTCAATTGTGGATTTAAATCTAAAACTTTATACATATTTACATCTCCTTTTTGATGATGAAATCAAAATATAGTATCTATGTTAATTATTATACCACAGTTTCCCCACAGAACAATTCAAAAAGAACGGTCATATTTAATCGCATTCATTTTTTAATATAATTGTAATAGTTGTACCCTTTCCCAATTCACTATAAACGTCAATTTTTCCTTGATGGTATTGTACCGCATGTTTTACAATTGATAATCCCAAGCCTGTACCACCCGATTGTTTGGAATGACTTTTATCCACACGATAAAAACGTTCGAATACTTTTTCCTGATGTTCCGGTGCAATTCCTATTCCATTGTCTTGCACTTTCAGATGGATTTCATTGTTATGCTGTGATATAGAAACCTTTATATATCCACCAGGCTTATTATATTTAATCGCATTATCGCATAGGTTATATATAGCTTCATAAAGCAGGCTGCGAACGCCGGTGATTACGCCTTTGTCACCACTCACTTCAATCGAAACACCTTTCATTCTTGCAGCATCTGCAAGCACTTCTGAAACATCCTTACTTAATTCATATAAAGAAATTTCTTCTTGCTCCATTTCAAGTTTAGCATCCAACTGTGAAAGTCGAATAATATCTTCAATCAATGATACCAGACGAGAAGCTTCTTTCCGAATATGTGCTACAAAGCGCGGAAGATCTTCCTTCTTTACAATTCCATTTTCTATCAGTTCGGCAGATCCAATAATCGATTGCAGCGGTGTTTTTAATTCATGCGATACATTTGCAGTAAATTCTCGACGATTTTGTTCCGCATTTACCTGATCCGTAACATCATAAGCAAGTATTACAATTCCTTGCATATAATTTTCAGATTTTATACAGCTTAGATCAAAACGATATACTTTCCCATTCAAATTAGACTGAAAAGAAAAATCACCCTGCTTCTTTGCCTCCTCTAATGCATTGCGCATATTTTGCTTGCGATGAACAATCATGAAATCTTCTCCAATACAATGAGTGTTCGTATGAAACAGCCTCTGAGCCGAAGGATTAATACTGATGATTCTTCCAGTATGGTCCAGGAGAACTAATGCTTCTTTCATATTTTCAGTAATCTGATCAAATTCTTCTTGCTTTTTCTTTAGTTTATTCATTTGGCTTTTTATTTCCTGCCGCTGCTCATGAATTCTGCACAGAAGCGGAGACAATTCTTCATAAGATTCATTACTTAGAGGATCGTCTAAATCTAATTCATTCAACGGCTTCACTATGTGTTTTGCCATACGATTCGCAAGCCATAATGACAGAACAATTGCTATAATTGCGACAAAACCTATTGGCTGAATCATTCCAATGATGAGCGCAATAATGTTAGCACTGCTTACTGAAATACGAAGTACCGTTCCGTCAGATAAACGAATGGATTCATAAATTGTTTTTTCAGTTAACGTTGCGGAATAACGCATACTGCTTCCTTTTCCGGAATCTAATGCCTCTTTTATCTCTTCTCGATTCGCGTGATTTTCCATGGTCTCTGCTTCTGCATGACTATCAAATAAAATTTCACCATCTGAGTCAATCCATGTTAATCTATATTGTTTTGAATTTAAACGATTCAAATAGGACTTTCCCAGCTGTTCTGTAGCTGTTGCTGCCAAATGCAGCTCATCATTTAATTGTGATTTCTGAATATTGCCAAAGTATTGATACATTACTCCTGTAATAATAAGCAAACTTGCTAACAAAACAACCATAGCAGCTGTTAAAATGGATTTTAAAATTTTACGCGTCATAGAATACCTCCCATCGATATCCTACGTTTCGAATGGTTTCAATCATCTTCCCATAAGACCCAAGTTTTTGACGCAGGCTGCGAATATGCGAATCCAGAGTTCTTGAATCTCCCATATAATCCATATTCCATACCTGTGAAAACAACTGTTCTCTTGTATAAACCATTCCAGGATGAGATAAAAACAAACGCAACAACTCGAATTCTTTATATGTAAGTTGAATTCTCTGTTCTTCTGCAAATACAGTATGCGCTTGTAAATTAACAATTAAGTTTCCCGATTTTAATATACCGTCGGTTTCCTGTGGTCTACAACGTCTTAAAACAGCTTTCACTCTTGAAACCATTTCCATTATACTGAATGGCTTCACAATATAATCGTCCGCTCCAAGATCCAGCCCACGAATACGATCGTATTCCTGACCTTTTGCAGTTGCCATAACAACTGGAATATCTCTGTATGCTACAGATTCTTTCATTTTACTTAAAAGTTCTATTCCATCCATTCCAGGCAGCATTACGTCTAAAATAACTAATTCCGGCTTTTCATTTTTCAATGCATGCCAAAAAGCGGTTCCATCTTCGAACCCCTTTGTTTCAAATCCCGCTGATTCTAAAGCATATAATTCAATATCACGAATGCTGCTATCGTCTTCTACGCACCATATCACGATTTCATACCACCCTCCTAGTGTGTTCCTGTTACGGAATAAATCACCCACTCTGCTATATTGGTTGCATGGTCTCCTATGCGTTCAAAGTATTTAGAAATCATCAAGAGATCAAGCGCAAAACCACCAGCATTTGCATTTTCTGAAATCAGGCTAATTATATCATTTTTAATTCTTAAAAAATAGTCATCTACAACATCATCCTGTACAAGTACTTCTTTTGCAAGCACAATATCTTTTTTTACAAATGCTTCAATACTTGCATTTACCATTTTACTCGTTTCAAGAGCCATGTCCAGAACAATTTCCATACTGTCCATTGTATGACCATCCATAAACACAACAATTTCTGCGATATCTTCTGCCATATCTCCAATACGTTCCATATCTGTTATCATCTTAAGTGCTGCAGAGATTACACGCAGATCTCGAGCAACAGGCTGTTGGTGAAGCAGCAGTTTCATGCATCTTCTTTCAATTTCCCGTTCCATCTGGTCAATTCCGGAACCGTCCTCTTTTATTTGTTTTGCCAATTCAACATCGCCTGTCGTAAGCGCTTTTGCCACCTGTGCAATCGCCTCTTCACACATGGAGCCCATTTCAATAAGTTCTCTGTTCAATTCAAATAGCTGTTCGTCAAATCTATTTCTCATAATTTCCCCCTGTTTTATCCAAACCTTCCTGTAATATAATCTTCTGTGCGCTTGTCCTGTGGCTGTGAAAAGATATCATCCGTTTTCCCAAATTCCACTAATTCACCAAGAAGAAAGAATGCTGTATAGTCCGACACGCGAACTGCCTGCTGCATATTGTGCGTAACCATAACAATCGTGTATTTTTCTTTTAATTCCATAACCAGATCTTCAATACGTGATGTTGAGATTGGATCGAGTGCAGATGTCGGCTCATCCATCAATAGAATTTTTGGCCGTACTGCCAATGCTCTTGCAATACACAGACGCTGCTGCTGACCACCAGACATTCCCAGCGCATTCTTTTTCAGTCTGTCTTTTACTTCGTCCCAGATGGCTGCATCTCTCAAGGCATTTTCGACAATTTCATCCAATTGGTTTTTATTTGTAATTCCATGCGTGCGTGGTCCATATGCTACATTATCGTAAATACTCATAGGAAATGGATTTGGTTTTTGGAATACCATACCAATTTCTTTGCGCAGTTGATTTACATCTACTTCCTTCGAAAAAATGTCATTATTTTCATAACGAACATCGCCCGTGATCCTTACCCCTGGAATCAGATCATTCATACGATTTAATGTTTTAAGAAATGTAGATTTTCCACACCCGGATGGACCAATAAAAGCAGTAATGCTTTTTTCAGGAATTTCAATATTTACATTTTTAAGTGCCTGTTGTTCTCCATACCACAGACACATATCTTTTACAGAAATAATATTATTCATAAGCCTATAAACTTCTCCTCTTTGCAAAATATTTTTGCACCAGTGTGGCCACAAAATTAATCACTAAAGTTAACATCATTAAAATAGCTGCAATTGCAAAAGCAACTCCGAATTCCCCCTGCTCTTTTGCATATACATAAAGTGCCACAGTAAGGGATGCTCCTGGCATTGAAAGGCCACGAATCAGACCATTTACCGTATGTGCAAATCCAGCTGTAAACAAAAGTGCTGCTGACTCGCCAAGAATACGACCCACAGAAAGAATACATCCTGTAATCACTCCATCCACACATCCCGGAAGCACCACAGTACGAACGACTCTCCATTTTCCAGCACCTAATCCGAAGGCTCCTTCCCGATAAGACTGAGGTACTGTTTTTAAGCTCTCCTGTGTCGTTCTCATAATAGTAGGTAAATTCATAATTACAAGTGTCAGTGCACCAGCCAACAGACAGGTTCCCATACTATTGGAAAACAGAAGCATGCCGACCAAACCATAAATAATTGAAGGAATGCCCGAAAGTGTTTCTGCTGCATATTCGATGATTCCGACCACTTTTTTATTCGATGCATATTCTGTCAGATAAATAGCAGCTCCAACTCCAATCGGCAGAACAATTAGTAACGTCGCAATCACGAGATATACCGTATTCAAAATATCTGGTAAAATACCGATTTTCTCTGTCAGATAGCTTGGTGACGTTGTTAAAAGTTCCCATGTAATATTCGGAATTCCTTTTACCAGAACATATATCAGAAGGAATAACACTAATGACGCGGTAATACCAACCGAAGCATACATCAATGTTCTCATCATTAATTCATAAATTTTTCTTTTTTTTGATATTGATTGATTCAACATAAACTATTCCCTTTCTCGTTTGAGGAAGAAATTTAAAGAAGCATTAATCAGCATAATAAAGAAGAACAATACTAATGCAATAGAAAAAAGTGCTTCACGCTGTAAGCCGCTTGAGTATGCCATCTCGCTTGATACAGCGGTCGTTAAAAAACGTACACTCTGAAACAATGAATTCGGCATATTCGGTGCATTTCCTGCAACCATCATAACCGCCATTGCTTCTCCAATTGCACGTCCTACCCCTAATACAACGGCTGCTGCAATCCCGCTTTTCGCAGCCGGAACAGAAACCTTAAAATATGTTTCAACCGGAGTTGCACCCAAAGCAAGTGACGCATCTTCATATTCCTTAGGTACAGCATCCAATGCAGTGATCGACATTTTAATAATGGATGGCAGAATCATAACTGCCAGGACAATAATGGCCGCCAGCAAGCTTGCTCCGTCCGGTACACGAAAAAGTTTCCTGATGCCTGGTACCAGCACCAACATGCCGACCAAACCATAGACGACGGAAGGAATTCCTGCTAAAAGACTGACCGCAGACTGCATTACAGATTTCATTTTCGGACTCGCGATCTTTGACAAATAGACTGCTGTCATAAAACCAATGGGAACACCAATGAATATTGCACCTGCTGTTCCATAAATACTTGTTAAAATAAATGATAAAATACCATATTGTGGTTCTATGGCAGTTGAAGTCCATTCCTTTCCAAAAAGAAAATCTATAAGACCAATTTTACGAATTGCCGGAATTCCGGAAATCACCAGATACACAGTGATCAAAAAAACACAGCCTACTGTGATCAAACCTAATATCAGAAAAATACCATGAATTATTCTCTCTAAAATTTGGTTTTTCTTCATATTTATAACCTCACTTCACAGCACAGTAGCGATGGCTGATCACTCAGCCACCGCACTCACTTTGTTATTCGTTTGCAGGAACAACACCTGCTGATAAAATAATCTCGTTTGCATCCGTTGAAGTTATGTAATCATAAAATTCCTGTGCTGCTTCGCTAAGCTCTGCATCTGTTTTTGTTACTAAAACAAATGGTCGCTGCACTACATAACTTCCGTCTTTGATTGTTTCTTCTGTTGCAGCTACACCATTTACACTTAATGCTTTTACACTTTCTTTTACAGATGCCACAGAAGCATATCCGATTGCATCCGGATTCTGTGCAACCGTAGTAATCACATCACCTGTAGAAGTAAGTTCCTGACGATATTGGCACATATCTTCTGTTTCAGTAATTGTTTCAAAACCATCACGTGTACCACTTCCTGCTTCACGTCCAATCAATACGATTTCTGCATCTTTTCCTCCGACTTCAGACCAATTGGTAATTTCGCCAGTGTAAATTTTTGCAATTGTTTCCAAATCTAAATTTTCTACTGAATTTTCAGGATTTACAATAATTGCAATTCCATCATAAGCAAGTACTGTTCCATTAAGACCAGACGCCTTTTCTTCTTCTTTTAAGTCACGGGAAGATAAGCCGATATCGCAACGTCCTTCCTGAACCGCCTGAATTCCACTTCCCGAACCTGTTGGATTATAAGTAAAACTGTTCCCTGTCTCATTCTGGAACGCTTCTCCCAAAGATCCGATGACCTTTTCCATAGAAGTCGAGCCATCTGTTGTTACAGCTCCTGTTGTTTTTCCTCCACAACCTGTGAATGCTGAAATTGCCATAACAGCAACCATCATCAATGTCATAATTTTTTTACACATTTTATAGATCTCCTTTCAAACATTTCTTTTTTTATTTATCTCTATCACAGTTATCAGTCTAAAATTCGTATGTAAAATAAAAAATACAAGAAATGTGAAATCTATGTGAAATATGAAATTTTTATAGCAAAAAAACAGGTGAGGGATTTTTGTATCCCTTCACCTGTTTCCGTTCTTTCTCCAGATGTTCAATGATTAGATTTTATCAATCATCTACTAATCTACCTTTTCAATTTTGAACACATTAATTGTATCTACATCCGGGCAACAGAAAACATTACTCTTTAACTCGCCACCATAGCGTAAGATATCAATCATTGGAAAAAGGACGTGAGCAGCCATTGGACACAACTTTCCTCTTTCTGTATCAAAATCAAAAGTATCTCCAACCTTATGTCCTCTGTGACAAGGACACGCACCTTTTTGTTCTACCAATGTTATTTTAATCTTCATAATTTTCCCTCGCTTATGTAACGTTCGATATCAACACCGAAAAATTTTTCTTTCTTATCAAGGTTATCTATAATAATGATTCTTACTGTTTCCATTGCGTGTTTGGTGGCATCATACAACGACTCGCCGTTCAAAACATCGCTGACAAGAACTGCGGAAAAGATATCTCCTGTTCCGGGAAAACGAACGTCTATCAGTTCAAATTCAATTTTGAACTTCTCATCTTTTGTATAGTCATATCCAATAACACAGTTTTCACCATTCACAGAAGCACTTGTAATGACAACCGATTTACTCCCAAGCTTACGCACGCTCTCAATCAATTCATCTGCTTCATCCTGACTTAAAGTATCTCTGCTGCAAAAACGATTTGTCAAGAAACACGCTTCAGTGAAATTAGGAATCAGAATGTCAGCGTATGAACTAAGTTTTCTCATAATTGCTACGTTATTATCAGTCATTCCATTGTATAGTTTTCCTTCATCTCCCATAATTGGATCTACAACAACCAACAAATTGTCTGTGTCCTGATTGTTGATTAGTCGCTCTACAATGTTAATTTGTTTCGGACTAACCATAAAACCCGTGGAAATACAATCAAATCTAAAGCCAAGATCGTGCCAAATATCAACGGTTTTTTCCATATAATCGGTGGTATCGAGAATATCGAACTTTCCGAAATCAAGCGTATTAGACACCAACGCAGTTGGCAACGAAGCAACATCGATCCCTTTTGCAGAAAGGATCGGTATCATCGCAGATAAAGCAATTTTTCCCACACCGGGCATATCATTTACACAACATATTTTTTTCATAACAATTCTCCTTGTATTAAATAAACACCATTTCATTATGGCTAATATTCAACATGTCATCGAAAAATTCTAATAATCACGTCTTATATTTACGTCATTATAACACTTAAGGCTGTATTGTCAAAGCATTTACTTTTTTACAATATTTCTTTAATGTTTGTCTTGTTACCTGTAGTTTATCTGCCAATTCCTGCTGACTATGACCATTCTTTTTACGAAGTGCAACCAACTTATCTCCTAACATTTTAATTTCACCTCATCTGTTTTTGATGGTCTTATTATACTCATCCCCAAAAAAATGGCAAGCAAATCGCTTTGGAACTTTCG
>JAFOYH010000110.1 GCA_017391465.1 Lachnospiraceae bacterium
CTTCGACGATGTAAACGCCCTGCTCTGTACGTACTTTCGATTTTTTAATTAACTGTACCAGGTTCTTTACCTGGGCATTTGCTGTACTTGTAATCATGTTATCTTGATAATGCCATAGCGATTTCACACTGATATGCGTCGATGGTCTTATTCATTGCCAACGCTTCATTAATGTCGAAATCCTGGAACTGTCCATTCTGATATCCTACGACACGATTTGTCTTGCCGTCACAAAGCAGGTCGGCCGCCAGTGCTCCCATGATGGAAGCATACATTCTGTCTTTACAGGTTGGGCTTCCGCCTCGCTGCATGTGTCCTAAAATCGTTGCTCTCGTTTCAATACCGGTGGCAGCTTCGATTCTTCTTGCCATAGAAGTAGAATGTCCGATACCTTCTGCATTGATAATAATGTGATGTTTTTTACCACGTTTACGGTTGCGGATAATATTGTTGATGATTTCCTGTTCATCATAATTATAAGTTTCCGGAATGAGAATATCTTCTGCGCCATTGGCAATACCGCACCATAACGCAATGTAACCTGCATGACGACCCATTACTTCAATGATACTGCAGCGTTCATGCGATGTGGAAGTATCACGAACTTTATCAATTGCTTCCATCGCTGTATTAACTGCTGTGTCAAATCCGATGGTATATTCTGTACATGCAATATCAAGGTCAATGGTTCCCGGAACACCAACGGTATTGATTCCACCATTGGCAAGGCACTGCGCACCTTTAAAGGAGCCGTCACCACCGATAACTACCAAACCATCAATGCCGTGCTTTTTACAGATTTCAATGCCTCTCTGCTGTCCTTCCACTGTGCGGAATTCTGAGCAGCGGGCCGTGTAAAGAATGGTTCCGCCTCGCTCAATGGTATCGGAAACATCCTGTGGCTTCATATCAAAAATGTCTTCTTCCAAAAGACCCTGATATCCTCTGCGGATACCTTTTACTTTTTTGCCATTATAGCATGCGCGTCTTACAACTGCTCGAATTGCAGCATTCATACCAGGGGCATCGCCACCACTTGTTAATACGCCAATTGTGTTGATTTCTTTGTTTGCTGCCATGATTCTCCTCCTCTTAAATGTCTCGTTATAGTGCCTTTAGAGTTCTGATTTTAATGTTTTGCTCACCGAACTGCAGCTTTAATGACTGAATCAGGGATTCGGAAAGCGATATATTTCTGTTTGGCGGATATTTCTTCCATTGCTTTTCCTTCGCAAGATATGCCACTACCGGCACATCTCCTTCGTATGCTTTGAGGGAATTTAACATACGAACTTCCTGGGCATCAAAGGTTTTCTTATCCGCAAACTGAATCCATAGTTCTTTTTTCTCCTGATCAAACGAAATAATCTTTTCACAGATCAATCTGCTTGGTTTGTCATCCTCACAGGAGACACGGCCCTGCACAAATACTTTTGCATCCTGCACCAGTGCTGCCGAATTATTTTCATAATCTCTCGGGAACACAATGACTTCCACCGTTCCCAATAAGTCTTCAATGGTAATATATGCCATCTGTTTACTGGTCTTTGTCAGCTTCACACTCATTTCACTGATAATACCGCCAATAATTGCTTTCTCACCATCTCTTACATTGGTCGTTCCAAGTTCTTCATCCAGCATAAAATCTGCGGAGGTGTGAGAAATCGCTTTTCTCCAGCGTGCCTCACATTCCTGAAGCGGGTGTCCGCTTAAATAAACTCCGAGGACTTCTTTTTCAAATGCAAGTTTTTCACTCTGGTCAAATTCTCCAACCTTTGGCATCTGAATTTCCATGGTTGCCTTAACTTCCTCATCCACAAAATCAAATAAGGAAAGCTGACCTGTCAGAGTATTTTTCTTATCTCTCGCCGCTTCATCCATGATCTGCACATAGATAAACATTTTCTGTTTTCTTGTACCTTCCAGGGAATCAAGCGCACCTGCCTTGATGAAGTTTTCAATGGTTCGTTTGTTGACTTCTTTATTACTAAGTCTGGTGATAAAATCCTTCAGACTTGTGTAAATGCCGTTTTCTTCTCGTTCTGCTACAATCGCTTCAATGACAGAACGTCCGATACTCTTAATTGCGGATAAACCGTAATGGATTCCGGCATCCGATACCGAAAATCCGGCATATCCCACATTAATATCCGGCGGTAAGATTTCAATTCCCATCTGGCGGCAGTTCAAAATATATTCTGCCACTTTTGACGGATTATCAATCACCGAAGTCATCAGTGCCGCCATAAATTCTACCGGATAATAATATTTTAACCATGCGGTCTGATAAGAAACCACTGCATAAGCAGCTGCATGGGATTTGTTAAATGCGTATTTCGCAAAATCGGTCATATCATCAAAAATTTTATTTGCAACTCTTTCTGATATGCCTCTGGAAATACATCCGGGAACTCCTTCCGCCTCATTTCCATAGACGAAGTTCTTACGTTCCTGCTCCATTACGGAAGCTTTCTTTTTACTCATGGCACGGCGTACAAGGTCTGCTCGCCCAAGGGTATATCCTGCCAGCTTCTGTACGATCTGCATTACCTGTTCCTGGTACACAATACATCCATAGGTCGGCTCTAAAATGCTTCGCAATTCTTCGCAGTCATAAGTAATGGTTTCCGGATGGTCTTTTCCCTTAATGTATTGCGGGATAAAGTCCATAGGGCCCGGACGATAGAGGGAAATCCCCGCAATGATATCTTCCAGACTCTTCGGTTTTAACTCCTTCATAAAGTTTTTCATGCCCGCACTTTCAAGCTGGAAAATACCTTCGCATTTACCTGTGCCGATCGAAGCTAATACCTGTTTATCATCATAATCTATTTTATCAATGTCAATGGAAATGCCTTTGGTCTGTCTGACCATGTTCACCGCATTCTGGATAACCGTCAGGGTACGAAGACCAAGGAAGTCCATTTTCAGGAGCCCTAACTCTTCCAGCGTTGTCATGGTAAACTGTGTGGTGATAGAACCATCGGAACCTCTGGATAATGGTACATATTCATCCACGGATTTTTGACTGATGACAACTCCTGCCGCATGCATAGAGGTGTGTCGCGGCAGACCTTCCAATCGTTTTGCCATGTCAATCAGTTCATGAATCTCTCCGCTGTCCTCGTAATTCTTACGAAGCTCCGGATTGACCTTCAATGCTTTATCAATGGTAATATTTAATTCCTGCGGAATCTGTTTTGCAGTCTGGTCACAGAGCTGATATGGCAAGTCCATCACTCGTCCAACATCTCTGATTACACCACGAGCCGCCAGCGTACCAAAGGTTACAATCTGAACCACGCGGTCTTTTCCATATTTTTCCACCACATAATCAATGACTTCCTGACGTCTTTCAAAACAGAAGTCAACGTCAATATCCGGCATGGATACTCGTTCCGGATTTAAGAATCGCTCAAACAGCAGGCTGTATTTCATTGGGTCAATGGTTGTAATCCCAAGGGTATAGGATACGATACTTCCTGCCGCACTTCCTCGACCAGGACCTACTGCAATGCCGTGGTCTTTTGCATATTTGATAAAATCCCAAACAATGAGGAAGTAATCTACATACCCCATTCTCTGGATAATGCTTAATTCATAAGTTAATTGTTCTTCTAATTCTTTCTCATGATTTGGATAACATCTCTCCAAACCTTCAAAGCACAGCTTATTTAAATATTCCCAGGAAGTATATCCTTCCGGCACATCATATTTCGGAAGCTTTGTAACCCCAAATTCAATTTCAACGTTACAACGTTCTGCGATTTTATGAGTATTTTCCAGCGCCTCCAGGGCATATGGAAAAAGTCTCGCCATTTCTTCCGGCGATTTTACATAGTACTGACCGCCTTCATAGCGCATACGATTCTCATCTGAGAGCTTTTTACCGGTCTGCAGACAAAGTAAAATATCATGTGGTTTTTCATCTTCTGCATAAGTATAATGAACGTCATTGGTCGCTACCAGTTCAATCCCGGTATCCTGACTCAGACGCAAAAGCTCCATATTTACGCGTTTCTGCTCCGGCAGTCCGTGATCCTGTAATTCTAAAAAGAAGTTTCCTTTTCCAAAAACGCTCTCATATTTAAGGGCAGCCTTCTTGCCTTCCTCATAAAATCCTTTATTTAAAAATCTCTGGACTTCTCCTGCCAGACACGCACTTAAGGCAATAATACCTTCATGGTACTCTTCCAACACTTCCATATCTACTCGAGGTTTATAGTAATACCCTTCTGTAAAACCTTTTGACACAATTTTCATCAGGTTATTATAACCGGTGTTGTTTTCCGCAAGAAGTACCAGATGATAATATCTGTCTTCATTATTTCCCAGTTCACGGTCATGGCGTGAATTTGGTGCAACATAAACTTCACATCCTAAAATCGGGCGAATCCCTTCCGCTTTGGCAGCACGATAAAAGTCAATAACACCATACATAACACCATGGTCCGTAATCGCCACACTGTCCATGCCAAGTTCTTTGACTCTGAGTACACATTCTTTAATTTTATTGGAACCATCCAAAAGACTATATTCCGTATGCACATGTAAATGTGTGAAGTTCATGGTAGATGACACCTTTCTTAAAAAAGCATATAGATAAACTTATTATACACAAAAAAGGGGGAAACAGCAATCGCTGTTCCCCCTGCATTTCGACTTTTTATATTTTCTAATTAATGGCCGTTCATCATGAAGTTAATTAACTTATCGATGTCTTCTCTCTCATATGCGATAATTTCTAATTCCGGAATTTCGCCGTTAGAGAAAATGTTTGCCATAGATACATACTGACATAATTTGGATTTCAGGTTCAGTCTGTCGCCTTCGCCTGTTACTAATTCAACTTTTCCTTTGCAGGAATCTACTGTGTTAAAAAATCCTTCAATATTTTTGATGTTAGTTACTTTCATTGTGATTCCTCCTTTTCTTGGTTTCACTTGTTTTTGTAATTTCTGTTTACAACGTCAGTATAGCATTGTTACCAAAAATTTCAAGTGTTTTTTGTGCAAATTCACAGCTTCGTGGAGTTTTCACAAATTCAACCGTCGGTCAAATTCATTTTTATCACATTTTACTAACGAACTTTTAAGATACGATTTTCTGTAATTTCGATTCTCCCTTCTTTATAAAGTTTCCCAACTGCACGTTTGAATGCATTCTTACTCATCTTAAATTCTCTCTGGATAATTTCCGGAGAAACTTTGTCGTTGAATGGTAAAACTCCATCGAATTCATCAATGACCTGCATCACGTATTCCGCATCTTCATCCATCTGCAAATGTGCTTTGCGGCGAATGCTAAGATCCAGTTTCCCATCCGGTTTCACACCGGTCACACGTGCTTCTACCACATCACCGATTTCATATTCTCCGTGGAATTCTTTTGCTGGAATCAGTGCAGAGTACAGATTGTCAACTGCCACGAATGCACCGAAGTTTTTGCTGATTTCATAAATCACACCGTGTACGGTATCTTCTTTTGTATATGGAGATTCTTTTTTCAGATATTCATATACGTTCATTGTGGCGCAAAGGCGATTGCTCTTGTCAATGTACATTGCAACCAGCACTTCGTCTCCTGTGCAAACCTTTCTTGTCTGCTGCTTGAATGGAAGGAACAAATCTTTTTCCAGACCGCAGTCTAAAAATGCACCAATTTTTCCTACTTC
>JAFOYH010000035.1 GCA_017391465.1 Lachnospiraceae bacterium
AAAAGATCTGCAATGGTCGCATCACTATGATCCATGCTGATTTTCACATTGGTTTTCATCCACGACATACCTTTTGCCATGGCCGATGGCTCTTTTTCTTCCACATGAAACTGATTGAGCATCCGATGAATTTCATTGCCTAACTCCGAATGATGATCTTTGCTCTCTTTTAATAAAGATGCAAGCTCCGTAGATTCTACCATTTCAAGCACCTCATCAATGGATGTTACCGCCATTTTACTTCCCGCATCACATTCACGCAGAAGTTTTACAGTATCCTCTGAATAATCCATAAATAATCACCCTTTCACTTTTTCGTTAGTATGTGAAAGGATGCATTTATTTATTCTTTTATTTTTTATTTTCTTCCTGATCTTTCATCAAGTTTTTGTACTGTTTTCTTAAAACGGCCTGACCAAGCACAGATGCACATACGATAATGGAACCAACCACTAATAATGGTGCAATCTCAAGCATGGCAGATGCACCAAGACAAACCATACCAATAAGCATTATAGTATTTAACTTATTAAATTTTTTCGATAATTCTTCAATTTTCTGATTCACTTCATTCATGTTCGCAGAAATAGCCTCCCCTATAGACAATAAAAAGCCCTGTATTTCTGCAGGGCTTCATGTTTTGAATCTATCTTGCCAACATCATTCGGTCGTTGGCAAATGTTCCGCCGCTGGCCTGATTGAATTTTTCAAGCAAGTCGGAAACTTGTAACTTCTGTTTCTCTTCCCCGGAAACATCATATATGATACTTCCATTGTCCATCATAATCAAGCGATTACCGTATTTAATGGCATCTTTCATGTTATGAGTAACCATTAAAGCCGTCAAATGATTCTCCGTAACAAGTTTATTGGTAAGATCCAATACTTTCTGAGCCGTCTTTGGATCCAGTGCCGCTGTATGTTCATCTAAAAGCAAAAGCTTCGGTTTTTTGATGGTCGCCATAAGTAAAGTCAAAGCCTGACGCTGACCGCCGGAAAGAAGACCTACTTTTGCAGAAAGTCGTGTTTCAAGTCCAAGATCCAAGGTCTTTAAAAGTTCAACAAACTGTTCACGTTCCTGATTACTGATTCCCCATTTAAAACTTCTGCGCTTACCACGACGAAGGGCAAATGCCAGATTTTCTTCAATCCACATATCTCCGGCTGTGCCTAAAAGTGGATCCTGAAAAACACGGCCAATATACTGAGCACGTTTATATTCCGGCTGTTTCGTAACATCGATACCATCAATCTTAACATGTCCCTGATCCACCTCAAATACACCGGCAACTGCATTAAGCATGGTGGATTTTCCTGCACCATTACCGCCAATGATCATACAGAAGTCACCTTCATTTAAATGAAGATTTAAATCAATAAGTGCATCCTTCTGTACAGGAGTTCCTATGTTAAATGATTTATATACATTCTGAATATCTAACATTTATTTTCCCTCCTTAATCGATGCTTTTGCCACGGCATTACTCTTTAAGTTTGGTGCCACAAGAGCAATAACAACAATAATCGCCGTAATAAGTTTCATATCGTCCGCAGTAATCTTAACGATCATATTGGAATTCAAACTAATTCGAAGAACAAATGCGATGATGATTCGGTAAACAATAGACCCAATGACCACACCTGTCAAACGATGGATATATGTACGTTTACTATAAAGAACTTCCCCAATCATAATAGCTGCAAGACCAATAACGATAGTACCAACACCCATGTTAATATCCGCATATCCCTGATACTGAGCTAAAAGTGCTCCGGACATGGCAACAAGACCATTACCTACCACAAGACCAAGAACAATATAAACCTTTGTATTTGAACCCATGGCACGAACCATATTTGGGTTATTCCCCGTTGCACGAAGGGCACATCCTATCTCTGTTCCAAAGAAACAGTATACCAGACAGATTAAAATAACAGCAAATACAATACCTACAATAAAACCTGACCATTTGGATGGAATGCCTAATTCTTTAATCTGACTAAACAATGTCGTCTGATTAAGAAGGCCAAAGTTTGCCTTACCCATAATACGAAGGTTGATGGAATAAAGACCAAACTGGGTTAAAATACCTGCCAATAAATCCGGAATCTTAAACTTTGTATGAAGGAATCCTGTAACCGAACCTGCCAACATACCACCGATCGTTGCAATCAAAATCGCAAGAATCGGCTGAACTCCCGATGCCACACACACTGCGGAAATTGCGCCACCAAGAGTCAAACTTCCATCAACTGTTAAATCTGCATAATTTAATACTCTATATGTGAGATACAATCCGAGCGCCATAATTGCCCAAATAATGCCCAGAGTTGCGCCACCCTGTATATCCCATAACCAATTTACTAATGACATAATTTTCTACACTTTCTTATATACATATTTTATCTGTACAATCATTTGAATATATAACACACAGCAGCCTAAGTCTAAACACTTAAGCTGCTGCATTTGAAAAGTAAATCAAATTTTAATTCATACTATGTACAGTTCTAATTTCTTATCTTTACGATTTACATTCTTAATTAATATACAGTTGCTGCCTTATCAAGAACCGTTGCAGGAACTTCTACACCAACACTTTCAGCAAATGTTTTATTTACAACCAATGCACAATCTTTCTGTGTTTCAACTGCAATTTCAGATGCGGATTCGCCGTTAATCACACGAACTGCCTGCGCTGCTGTCTGTTTTCCAAGTTCATAATAATCAATGGCCGTTGTTGCAATACCACCTTCCGCAATCATAGCTTCTACTGCACAAAATACAGGAATCTGATTTTCAACTGCAGAGCTGTTTACTGTTGCCATCGCACTTGCAAATGCATTATCCGATGGAATATAAATGGCATCTGCAGAACCTACAACAGAGGAGATAACCTGAGGAATGTCATTGGATGTGGATGCCGTCTGAATGATAACATTCATACCCAAAGCTTCTGCTGCTGCTTTCGCTTCTTCTGCCTGAATTTCAGAGTTTGCTTCACTGGATGTATAAAGGATTGCAAGATCTTCAGCTTCTGGAAGAACATCTTTGATCACAGCAATCTGATCTGCGATAACCGGCATATCTAAAGTACCTGTAACGTTTTTGCCAGGTGCTTCATTGCTGTCAACAAGACCAGCGCCAACGGCATCTGTAACCGCTGTGAATAATACTGGAATATCCGTTTCCTGACATGCATTGACTGCGGACTGAGCTGCAGGTGTTGCGATGGAAAGAACCATATCTGTATCATTATTTACAAATAAACCACAAATCTGCTGGCAATTGCTTACTTCACCCGAAGCATTCTGGAAATCCAATACAAGATTTTCACCTTCAACATAACCTGCTTCTGCAAGTCCGTCAACAAAACCATTATATGCTTCATCCAGAGATGCGTGTTGCATAAACTGAATAACACCGATCTTCACTGCGTCTTCGGATGTTGCTTCTGCTGTTGTTTCTGTTGCTGCCTTTGTCTCTGTACTTTCACCGCCGCCACAGCCAACGAGTGCTGTCATTGTCATTGCTGCAATTAATAATGTGCTAACAAATTTCTTTTTCATGGTTTATAAACCCCTCTCACTATTATTGTCATACCATTCAAGGTATTTTTCGTTATTAACTCACTTTTGTTTCTATGTGAGCCAACAATACATAAATTTTAACGCGTAAACGTGGAAAAGTCAACAAATCGGCCACAAAGAGTATCAATATAATCGATATTTATAATCGAATTTTTCGATTCGCGTCACTGCCTTTACCACTCTAAATTACAAAAGAATTTTCTTGCAATTATTTCCAATTCCATTTACAATAAAAGATAAATTTGTATACATGTATAAAAAATAAATCTATTCTAGAAATTTAAATCGGGAAGGGGTTATTTATGATTGATTTAATTGCTAAAATCAACGGAACAGTCAACAGCTTTGTATGGGGAATTCCAATGATGGTTCTGATTCTGGGTGTTGGTATCTACTTAAGTGTGCGTTGTGGCTTTCCGCAGTTTTGCCATTTCGTACATATCATGAGAAACACGCTTGGTAAGGCATTTGAAAAAACAGAAAAGAAAAAAGGGGCTGTTTCGCCATTTAAAGCTATGTGTACAGCTCTTGCAGCTTCTATCGGTACAGGAAACATCGCCGGTGTATCCGGTGCTATCGCCATCGGTGGTCCGGGCGCTGTGTTCTGGATGTGGATTTCTGCGCTTCTTGGTATGTGTACCAAATTTGCCGAAGTTACACTGGCAATCTGCTACCGCGAACGTAATCAGGAAAGGGACTGGGTCGGCGGTCCAATGTATTATATTAACAATGGTCTTGGTAATAACTTTAAATGGCTTGCAGGCTTATTTG
>JAFOYH010000090.1 GCA_017391465.1 Lachnospiraceae bacterium
ATCGTTATTTTCGATGACCGCATCCCATGCTTCTATGTCGGTATTTTCCTCCAGGACTATTTCCGGGGACAGCGACACCGTCTGCTTGATGATAATATCGGCGGAGAGCTTATCCCGAACAGACTGAACCACGCTCTGCAAATCAACGCCAGCCTGGTCGATCTTGTTGATAAAGATAACGGTGGGAATGTTCATTTTCCGCAGGGCATGGAACAGAATACGGGTCTGGGCCTGCACGCCATCTTTAGCGGAGATCACCAAGATGGCCCCATCTAAAACAGCCAAAGAGCGGTACACCTCCGCCAAAAAATCCATGTGGCCGGGCGTATCCACAATGTTAACTTTACATCTGTGCCACTGGAAGGAAGTGACTGCCGCTTGAATGGTAATCCCACGCTGCCGCTCCAAAAACATGGTGTCCGTCCTCGTTGTCCCTTTTTCGACGCTCCCCGGTTCTGAAATGGCTCCGCTGGCATATAGCAGGCTCTCCGTCAAGGTCGTCTTTCCAGCGTCTACATGGGCAAGAATTCCAATATTGATTATTTTCATGTGATTGTCCTCCCTTTACAGCCCCAAAGGGCATAAAAATCCCCAGCAGTAAAATACTTTTACCACTGGGGATTATAAGTTGCGGACATACACATATACAGCATACACCTGTTTGTGATTGCTGTTTTTGGGGATATGTCAAAATTGATAAGGCAAAAGTATTCTTAAATTGGGTACAAAAAACTAAGCCCCTACAAAAGGAGCTATCATAATCCTTTGTTCCCACTATTTGATTATAGTTTTATTTAAGAATACCTTGCCGCATATTTTTTACTCCTTTTCTGGATTAAATCATTGTATCACATCAGTTTTAGGAAAGCAAGTACCTAAAAGAAATTTTTCTTCCCCTTATATGTAACAATCATACCGGCTTCCTAGCGTTCAGAATGTTTTCTGCTGTCTGCTGTGGTGTTTGGTTGGAATTGTCCAACCAAAAGCCGATCCGTGGTGTTGTCTGCATTTTACTAAATACAAATTCAATGTATACAGAAAGATATAAGGAGTGGGAGGGATTCCGCCGTAGTTGGCATTGTAGGAAAATCCAAAAGTTTAGATTTTCCCACAATGCTTATCTTTTGGTCTTTGGTTCGGAATAGTGTAGTGCTGGCGGTCTATCTCTTGTTTTCGGTTGCTTGCTTCCTTACCGTACATGAGCATTATTCCTTGGTACTAAACGAAGTCTTTGATACATGGGGACATCTCGGATGGGAATTTGAAAAGAAGCATATCCCGTTTGACCTCATCGAATCGGGGTTCTTCGAAGATGATCAGGAAGAAACCTTCGGAGAAATGACAATGAAGTAGAAAGGAAACATAAAAATGGATCAAAAGAAAATGGAAGAATTTATCGAAGCTGGCGGCGCCGAATGTGAGATGTGCCACCAAAGAATGCTCAAGGCAGAAGGTTGCACTTGGGGACATGTACTGGTCGATGGTAAATACTATGAACGAATCAAATATGGTGAAGAACCCGGATGGGAAGATGCTGAAGGTCGTTGCCACGACTGTGGTTGTATGCCCGGACAATTCCATCACGGCGGATGCGATGTAGAAAGATGCCCCGTCTGCGGAATGCAGCTGATCAGTTGTGACTGCGAACTGTCCTTCGCAAAACTCGAGGAAGTGAAACCTCCCGAGCCAGAACTTTCCATCTAAATTTTGTCACCTAAACCCCCTCGTAAATTGTTGTATTAATAGAAACAAAAAAATTATGTCACAAGACAATGATTTTTATCGTTATTAATACAGAGGGGGTTAAACTATGCCAAAACGAATAATCTACGCAAAAGACCTTTTGAGAGAATTTGATTTTTACCATTTGGCTCATGAGTTTTATAGATACATCTACAGTCACCCCGAATTAGAGGATGACGATGAGTGGATGAAAATCAAACAGGTGGCGGAAGATATCCTTGTCGATGTGCGGTGTAATGATAAACACTTTTCGGAAGTTGATCCAAAATGGTATCGTGATTTTTTGAAATTCTATACTTCACTTGAAGCCAAGCACGACAAGGAAGAACGGGAGTTTATATTCGAACCAAAGCATATAACTATATTTTTGAAGATTGGGCGAAGACCAAATTCGACAAAAATTTGAAATCTTAATTTGGCTATATAAATTCTTTTTGAAATATGCTATAATAAAATAGAGGTGAACGATATGTGGAAAGAAAAGGAAATTGCCTTGTGAGCTTAAAACCAATAAAAAACAAAATTCAAAATTGGATTACTTATGAGGAAAACAAACCACGAATTCCATATGAACAAAATTGTGAAGTCCACCACAGATATCGTTCAACTCATGATTTGGATTGTGTTCTCCTTGGCGGTGATCTTCGAGCAGACAATATAATTTCTCTTTGGTTACCATTGCGGTACTGTTTAGTAGAAATAAATGGATATCCTACTCTCAACAAATATGGTAACATTAATAAAAAGGTTGAATTTATCAAAGTGCTGAATAATATAGACCTCGAGAAACTATTGCCTCCAGATAACCCATTAGTAAAATGCTTAATTGAATTATTTGAATTAGGACAGACCGAAGCAAATATGATGCTTCTGCCCGAAATCGGAATCAACGGAAAAAGAGGTCGAGAACCATACTACGACTATACTCCTTATTTCCTATACGAATGTTTTGAAGGGGGAGATTTTTCTCACCACTTCACTGACGACATTGCCTTAAAACAATGGATCATTGAGGAATG
>JAFOYH010000086.1 GCA_017391465.1 Lachnospiraceae bacterium
AATATTGCTAGACATGAATATAATAGTAATGGAGAAATAATTAAAATACATGAAAGTTTTAAAATGTGTTATAATACTTAAGGAAAGTATCATAGTCAGAGCAGTCAAAAAAAGAACAGATTTACAAAATGTAAAACTGCTCTGAGTGTGATTCTTTCCTATTGTACCAAGTTGCGACCGTGTAGCCGGTACTTATATGGAGATAGTATTCACTTGCTTATTCCAAAATAGTTTATTTTAAGGTAAAAAATAGTGTGTTTGGATAGGTAATGATACAAATTTATTATTTTTGGGCATGCTTCGCAGACCACCCGAGGGCAGCCTAGTATAAGGGAATATTTGGTAAAAACGTATTTATGACGCATAGGCACGTCCAAGGTAGACCATGGTGCTTTTTCCACATGCAGGGCACTGACAAATATCAACATTCCATACTTTCTTGATTAGGTCCTGCATGGAAAGATTGGTGAAACGTCGCTTGAAACGCTGATGCCCCTGAAGCTTAAAGATCAGTTTCAGGTTTTCAGATTTCTTGCGATTGTTCAAGAAACCATAATAACGTATCTTTTGAAAACCGGACGGTAACACATGCATCAAAAAGCGGCGGATAAATTCCGTGTTTGGGAGCGTGATGGTTCGTTTTGGTTCACCCGGCCTTTTGCCACGGGCAGAAAAAGTAGTCTCTGTTTCGGTAACTGACAGGATACGGCTGTTTGAAATGGCAATCTTATGTGTGTAACGACCAAGGTATTCAATTGCATTTCCAAAACCATTGAAGGTTTCCTTGATATATGGGCACCAGTCTTTCTGATAGAGACTATCCCTGAATTCGCTCCAGTAATAACTGTTTTTTACTTTTTCGCAGGCACGGGAAAATATAAGTTTTTCCTGTTGGTACAGTTTTTGGAGTTCAGCAAGGAACTTACCTTTAAATTTATCACGTAAAACATACACAGGTATAAAAAATTTACCTTTGGATCTTTTCAGTTTTCCGGTTTCAGTAATGCCGCCACCAGAAATGATGCAGTGCATGTGTACATGGTAATCCAGTTCCTGATTCCAGGTATGAAGAACCTGAATGATACCGGGTGTTGCTCCGAGATACTTCCTGTCTTTTGAAAGTTCAAGAAGTGTTTCGGCGGAGCATCTGTGCAAAAGTCCATAAAGAAGTTTTTGGTTGCAATAGAGTAGAGGATTTAACTCATGAGGCAGTGTAAAGACCACATGAAAGTAAGGAGCATCCATGACTTCTGCTCTGCGTTTGTCAACCCAGACTTCTTTTGAAACTGCCTGACAGTTTGGACAGTTGCGATTTTTACAGGAGTTGTTGTGGATCTCTATATGGCCACAATCGGTACATTGGTTTACATTGTATCCAAGATTTCCAGTTTTGCAGTTTATTATCGCACGAGATGTCTTATCCTGTACCTCGGAACGCAACGGGTATTTTTCGCAAAATGCATCATAAGAAAAATTCCAGATCTGTTGTATCTTCGAATTATTCATGTGCAATACCTCCCATCTTGTCGAGAGGATTTACCACCTCAGAAAATGAGGTGGATGCCAGGTGAACATAGATGGTTGTGGAATTCAAAGATTTATGTCCAAGAAAGGCTTTGATGGTCAGTAGATCGGTGCCATTTTCATAAAGGTGAGTTCCTAACGCATGCCGGAAAGAATGACAGGTGATGCGTTTCGGCCATCCAAGGCGTTCTTCGTGTGCATGAATGTGACGGGATAAGAAATAGGTATCGATCGGTCTGGACGGATCTGTTTGTTTAGGAAAAAGCCAGCCTTTCGGTCTGTCACACTCAAACCAGTATTGTGTAAGAATATCGAGAGCAAACTTGGAAAGTGGTGCAAAACGTTCCGATCTGTTTTTCGACTGACGGATATGTACCCTCATGGAACTGCGACTGATATCATCATAGCGAAGATGACAGACCTCGCCAATACGAAGACCGGAAGAATACATTACAGCCACCATGGCTTTTTGTTTTATGTCAGGGATGGTGCTGATGAATTCAAACGTCTCTTTCTGAGAAGGAACAAAGGGAAGATATTCATCGAATTTTCGTTTTGGAAGCTGATTATCGTCCCAAGGTTTATGTAAGACATAGATAGTAAAAAAGCGAAGCTGTGAAATGACACAGTTGATGGTGCGGTCAGCAAGGTTTCGTTCTTTTTGAAGCCATTTGATAAAATCCCGCAGTTCCTGCCATGAAACATCCTCGGGAGATTTGTGAAGAATATTTTGCAGATAATCAAGGTAACTGCGAATGTAAGTAGAATAACTTTTCAGGGTATGGTCAGTGAGACCGCGAAGTGAGATCATCTCACGATAAAGATTAAAATATTTGTCCATAATGGAACCTCCTTAAAATGATTGAATGAAATAAAAATGAGACAAACAATCATTTATGGAGGAGGACGAATAAAAAATTTAGATATTTGGTTGTTGTTAAGTTTCGAAAAAAATGTTATCATAATCATAGCAGTTGGCGGTATTTGTGTGGCGTTTGGTGTGGTAACTTAACAATACTACAAATATACAAAAACTGCTATTTTTATTTTTAAATAGTGGGAAATTAATTGTAACTGGGGCTAGCCGTCGCGCTAGCGACTTGGTACAATATAACTAAGGAGACATTTAGTTTCCTTCATCACATTATGAGTCCTGTGACGGTTCTGACA
>JAFOYH010000011.1 GCA_017391465.1 Lachnospiraceae bacterium
GAAGAAGAAATCAACGCTGCAATGAGTAATTATTAAAAACAAATAAAGCATAAAATAAATGGCCCATGTAGATCTACATGGGCCATCTTTGAACAGGAGGTATATTCATGATTTTTGGAGTGATTGTTGCTGGCGGTGTGGGCACACGTATGGGGGCAAATATGCCAAAACAGTTTTTAGATTTGAACGGGCGTCCGATTATTATGCATACATTGCAGGCTTTTTTAAATTGTGAGATGCTTGAACAGATTTATATGGGTGTTCATCCGGAGTGGATGGGTTATATGGCAGATCTGGTGTGTCAGCATATCGGTGAAAAAGAACAGTCCCGAGTGCATCTGGTATCAGGCGGTGCGGAGCGCAATGATACAATCATGAATGTTATTGCACAGATCGAAGCTGATTATGGAACGGAGGAAGCACATTATATTATTACCCAGGATGGGGTGCGCCCATTTGTAAGTCAGAGACTGATTCAAGAACATGTTGAGAAGGTGGTTAAGTATAATGCGGTGAACACAGCAATTCCTGCGGTGGACACCATTATGGTGTCAAAAGACGGTCAGGTTGTCGATGATATTCCGGAAAGAAAATATTTATATCAAGTCCAGACGCCTCAGAGCTTTCGAATGGATCTTTTGAAGAATCTGTATTCTGAACTTACGGAGGATGAAAAGAAAATTTTAACCGATGCCTGCAAGATCTGTACGGTTCGCGGTGTGCCTGTCCGTATTGTTATGGGCGATGTGACCAATATGAAGATCACAACAACAGCGGATTTTGAAATCGCAAAGATCATAGCGAAACAACTGTAATAAATTGTCACTTCCCTTCGAAAAAAACAGATAAATGAGTGAAGGCGAATCAGGAAGACGGGTTATTTAATTATGAAGGGAGGGAGGATGCAGATGGCAAGAGATGAATATTCAATGGTCCGCTTTCGAATGGCAAAACTTCGAACTATCCAGTGAAGATACAATAGGATATTTTTGCTGGATAGCAACTGAGGAAGCAGGTGAGAATATGAGAATCTTGGACTGGATCTTCCCGCCAAGGTGTCCGTTATGCGGTGAGCTTTTAATGTCGAAAGATGAGAAAGTTCATTATTTGTGTTATCAAAAATTAAATTGGGTCCATGAACCGAAATGTAAACGCTGTGGAAAACCATTGACGACGGCAAATCGGGAAATTAATATGTTTTGCCAGGATTGTTTAAAGACACGCCATCGTCATGCAGAAATGTATGATCAGGGACGGGCTTTGTGGATTTACGAAGATGTTGCCAAGGCATCGGTTATGGATTTTAAATATCACGGAATGAAAAGTTATGTGGATTTTTATGCAGATGCGTTGGTTCGGACACAGGGAGAATGGATTCGAAGAAAAAATCCGGACATATTGATACCCATACCATTGCATCGACGTAAAAAACGTATGCGTGGATTTAATCAGGCAGAGTTGCTTGCAAAAGCAATCAGTGACCGGACAGGGATTCCGATGAGAAATGACATATTATATAGAAGAAAGTGGACAAATCCCCAGAAAAGTGTTTCAGGTCTGGATAGACGACAGAATCTGGCAAAATCCATGGAAATCCGGCAATTGCCCGAGGGGATAAAGTGTGCTATGCTCATTGATGATATTTATACGACGGGGAGCACAATGGAGGCTTGTGCCAGAATATTGAAACAGAATGGCGTAAAAGAAGTGTATTTTTTGACACTTTGTATAGGGCTTGGCATAGGATAATGGCTTTTTTTGCGTGCAATCCGCGGAAATTCAAAGTAAATTAAAAAAATAGAGTTGACGACCTCTAAGAAAACGTTGTATAATAGACGAGCTATGGAAGCGGTCTTTTTTTTATGCCTAAAAATAAAAGACCATTATAAAAAATATAAGTGGAGGTGGAAGCTGTGCGCGTAAGAATCACATTGGCATGTACAGAATGTAAACAGCGTAACTACAACAGTACGAAAGAGAAAAAAGCTCATCCGGACAGAATGGAAACAAAGAAATACTGTAGATTCTGTAAAAAACACACAATGCACAAGGAAACCAAGTAATTAAGCGAGCAGGGAGAGAACAATATGAGCGATATGGAAAAAGCAAATAAACCTGGAAAGTTCAGCCTGATCAAAGCTGAATTCAAGAAGGTTATCTGGCCAGACCGTACGACAGTTCGTAAAGAGACAACAGCTGTTATTACAGTCTCTGTGTTATTAGGCTTGTTGATCGCATTACTTGACATCGTGCTCCGTTATGGAGTAGATTTCCTTATTTCGCTGTAAGAAAGGTGAAGATATGGCAGAAGCAAAATGGTATGTAGTCCATACGTATTCGGGCTATGAAAACAAAGTTAAGGCGAATATCGAAAAATCCATTCAGAATTTACATCTGGAAGACCAGATTTTAGATGTTCAGGTACCTATGCAGAACGTGATGGAAGTGAAGAACGGTCAGAAAAAGAGTGTTCAGAAAAAACTCTTCCCAGGTTATGTTTTATTGCACATGGTCATGAATGATGAAACATGGTACGTTGTGCGTAACACCCGTGGTGTTACAGGCTTTGTCGGTCCAGAATCTAAACCGGTTCCATTGACAGAGGCTGAGATGATTCCTCTGGGAATCAGCAGCGAAAATGTTCAGATTGATTATGAAGTCGGCGATGCCGTTCGAGTGGTTTCCGGTGCCTGGGAAGAAACTGTGGGTGTGATCCGCAGTATCAATGAGGCAAAACAGATGGTTACCATTGGGGTTGAGATGTTCGGCCGTGAGACTGCTGTAGAAATCAGCGTCTTAGATATTCGAAAATTTCAAGATTAAACATTAAACAAACAGTCTGCGTGTGTGAGCAGACGGTGGGAGGGACATTCCCGCAATTACCACAATATTCAGGAGGTATGCTATTATGGCAAAGAAAGTCACAGGATATATTAAATTACAGATTCCTGCTGGTAAAGCAACACCAGCACCACCAGTTGGTCCTGCATTAGGTCAGCACGGTGTTAACATTGTACAGTTTACAAAAGAATTCAATGCAAGAACTGCAGACAAGGGTGACCTTATCATCCCAGTTGTTATTACAGTTTATAGTGATAGAAGTTTCACATTCATCACAAAAACTCCACCAGCAGCAGTGCTCTTAAAGAAAGCTTGCGGTCTTAAATCTGGTTCCGCAGTTCCTAACAAAACTAAAGTTGCAACAATTTCCAAAGATAAGATTAGAGAAATTGCTGAAATGAAAATGCCTGACTTGAACGCAGCCAGCCTTGAAACAGCTATGAGCATGATCGCTGGTACAGCTCGTTCTATGGGTATTAAAGTTGAGGAATAGGCTGAAAGCAGCTTAATGAAGCCGAGCAAGAGCGAAGGCTGAGTTTAGCGCGAGGCCGTTCGCGAACCTTAACGAGGTGTGGCGAGTTTAGTTGAGCGAACATACCCGTTGTGAAGGTGGCGAACGCACTCCCCCTTGCCAAAAGCAGGGGACATACCCGTATTATTAAGAATTATATGTTAAACAGAGTATAGAGTTAGTGGGAGGGTTGCTCCCGATAATACCACAAGGAGGATTTTAATCATGAAAAGAGGTAAGAGATACGTTGAGTCTGCAAAATTAGTAGACCGCGCAAATCTTTATGATGTAAATGAAGCAGTTAGTATTTTAAAGAAAACAGCAAGTGCTAAATTTGATGAAACAATCGAAGCTCACATCCGTCTCGGTGTAGATGGTCGTCACGCTGATCAGCAGGTTCGTGGTGCGGTAGTATTACCACACGGAACAGGTAAAAACGTACGTGTTCTCGTATTCGCTAAAGGCGATAAATTAGCTGAAGCTGAAGCAGCTGGTGCAAACTACGTTGGTGGTGAAGAATTAATCCCACGTATCCAGAAAGAAGGATGGTTAGACTTCGACGTTGTTGTTGCTACACCTGACATGATGGGCGTTGTTGGTCGTCTTGGTCGTGTACTCGGTCCAAAAGGCTTAATGCCAAACCCAAAAGCTGGTACAGTTACAATGGACGTAACAAAAGCTATCAAAGATATCAAAGCTGGTAAAGTAGAATACAGACTTGACAAATCTAACATTATTCATGTGCCAATCGGAAAAGCTTCTTTCGACGAAGAAAAATTAGCGGACAACTTCCATACATTAATCGGCGCAATCAATAAGGCAAAACCAGCTGCTGCTAAAGGTCAGTACCTTAAGAGCGTTGTAGTTACATCTACAATGGGCCCTGGTATCAAACTTAATACAGCAAAATTAGTTTAATTTACTGGTTTTTTGATTGACAACCACTTTAATATGTGATATATTATCAAAGCGAATGCTGCCAGAGACAGCAGGTACCGTTACGGTGTAAGTTACAAACGCCTGCCGAGGGAGACTATTAGTATCTGAGTTATCAGATGATTATGAAATAGTTTATGAAACCTCTCTGTCTATGGATAGAGAGGTTTTTTTCTATGGCGGTACACTTAAATCTATAAGGAGGTACACCAACGTGGCAAAAGTTGAATTAAAACAGCCAATCGTAGATGAGATCTCTGCATTACTTGCAGATGCACAGGCTTTAGTAGCTGTTGATTATCGTGGTCTTACAGTTGAACAGGATACAGAACTTCGTAAAACATTAAGAAAAGAAGGCGTTGTATACAAAGTTTACAAGAACACATTAATCAAACGTGCAATCGCTGGTACACAGTGGGAAGAAATGGGCAAAGTTCTTGAAGGCCCAACAGCTATCGCAATCAGCACAACTGATGCAACAGCTCCAGCGCGTGTATTATTCGAAGCAAGCAAAAAGATGCCTAAACTTGAACTCAAAGCAGGTATCGTTGCAGGAACATACTACGATGATCAGATGATCAAAGTTATTGCAACAATCCCATCCAGAGAAGTTCTTCTTGGACGTCTTCTTGGAAGTATGCAGGGATCTATTTCTGGATTTGCTCGTGTTATCAAACAGATCGCAGAGAAAAAAGAAGAAGCAGCAGCTTAATTTTAGTTGCTTAGCAGCTTAGTCTTGAACTTTAAATACCGCATCATGCGGTGTGTAATTGAGAAATGCCTTGATGGCAAAATTTATAATCGGAGGTAAATTATAATGGCAAAATTAACAACAGCTGAATTTATTGAAGCTATTAAAGAGTTAACTGTTTTAGAATTAAATGAATTAGTAAAAGCATGTGAAGAAGAATTTGGTGTATCCGCAGCAGCAGGTGTTGTTGTAGCAGCAGGTGCAGCAGCTGAAGAAGTTGAAGAAAAAACTGAATTCGACGTTGAATTAACAGAAGCTGGTCCAAACAAAGTTAAAGTTATCAAAGTTGTTCGTGAATTAACAGGTCTTGGCTTAAAAGAAGCTAAAGAAGCTGTTGA
>JAFOYH010000017.1 GCA_017391465.1 Lachnospiraceae bacterium
AACGGAGGTGTGTAAATTGTCAGAAGAAATGCTTATTCAACAGTGTTCTCCAACACTTGCAGGGATAAAAACAGCAAATTTATTTTCGTGTTCCTATACCGATGAAGAGGAATTGAAAAATTGCATTGGCTGCTGGAGAGTTTATGGTGATGTTGAGGCATCTCAGAAAATGTTTAAGAAATTTAAGAAGTGTACATCTGTTTATTGGGATCAGTTTAAAAAGGGAAGATCGGTGGATAAACTGACAGTTACTGCATAAATGAATAAGATACTAAAAATAAGGCTGAATGATTTGTAATATCATTCAGCCTTTTAATGTTATACTTTATAATTCAAAAAATTATGCATGTTTAAGAACGAAGTAGTTTTTCTTACCGCGACGGATAACAGTAACTTCATTACCAAAAGCATTGTCTTTTGAAACAACGAAATCAACGTCGGTTACTTTTTCACCATTAACTAAAACAGAACCGCCTTTGATGAATTCTCTGGCTTCACGTTTACTGGAAGCACCTTTGATTGTGATAAGAGCATCAACAAGTGGAAGGCTTTCAGCAACATCTGTCTGAGGAACACCATTAAAGCAAGCTTTAACCTGACTTAAAGTTAAGTTCTGAATCTTTCCGGAGAATAAGTTTTCAGAAATCATAACAGCTTCGTCATAAGCTTCTTCGCCATGTAAGAAACTGATAACCGCTTTTGCAAGTGCTTTATGAGCTTCTCTTAAATGTGGAGCTTCTGTATTTTTCTTTTCTAATTCTTCGATTTCTTCTTTGGACAAGAATGTTAAGAATTTTAAGTAATCAATAACTTTGCTGTCTTCGGAATTGATGAAGAACTGGTACATTTCATATGGAGATGTTTTTTCACGATCTAACCAGATGGCTTTGCCGTTTGTTTTACCAAATTTTGTTCCATCGGATTTTGTTAAGAGCGGCATAGTAAATCCATAAGCTTCTTTGCCTGTTTTCTTACGGATCAATTCGATACCTGCTGTGATGTTACCCCACTGGTCCTGACCGGCACACTGTAAAACGCAGTCTTTTTCTTCATATAAATATAAGAAATCCATCGCCTGCATGATCATGTAAGAGAATTCTGTATAAGTAATACCGGAATCCAAACGACGACGAATGATGTCTTTGTTTAACATGTAATTAATGTTGAAATATTTACCGAAATCACGTAAGAAATCGATAAAGGAAATGTCTTTCAACCAGTCATAATTGTTAACAACTTCAAAACCAAAAAGGTTTTCAGCCTGTTTCTTCAAACATTCAAAGTTGTGCTGAACCTGTTCGTAAGTAATCATTGGACGTTCAGAATCTGGTTTTGGATCGCCGATTAAGCCAGTTCCGCCGCCAACGAGTAAGATTGGGTTATGACCGGCATCTTTTAAACGTTTGGAAATTAAAAAGGATGAAAAGTGACCAATATGTAAACTGTCACCTGTTGGGTCAGTTCCAATATAGAAAGTCATGCCGCCATTGTTTAATTTTTCAATTAAATCCGGGCTGCTGACATCTTTAATCAGGCCACGCCATACTAATTCTTCATAAATACCCATTATTGTATCCTCCATTTATATTGTAATAGATTCGATTGACTAATAAAAAAGACTTCTTCCTAAAAATTAAAGGATGAAATCTGAAAATACATATACATTTCATTATTATACACGATTACAATTTAAAATGCAATTTTTTTATCAAACTGTTACAGAGCTTTTTGTTACGAGGTAATGTCATTTCGGTTAATTATTTTAAAAAACGTTACAAAATCTTGACAATGGACAATTTAATTACTTATACTGTCAATGTCAATAAACATACTATATAAGGAGGAAATACAAACAATGAAAAAGAAAATTGTAAGTTTATTGTTAGTTATGGCATTGGCAGTAAGTTCTTTAGTTGCTTGCGGTGGTTCTGATGAAGCTAAAACTTCAGGAAACAAAGCATCTGAAGAAGGTGCAGCTGTTAAAGCCGGTTTTATTTTCTTACACGATGAAAACTCCACATACGACTTAAACTTCTTAAATGCAGCAAAAGAAGCATGTGAAAATTTAGGTGTTGAATGTGTCATCAAAACAAATATTCCAGAAGGTCAGGAATGCTATGAAGCAGCTTGCGAACTTGCAGACTTAGGCTGTAATTATATTTTCGCAGACAGTTTTGGTCATGAAGATTATATGATCGAAGCAGCAAAAGAATATCCAGAAGTTCAGTTCTGTCATGCTACAGGTACAAAAGCACATACAGAACAGCTTGATAACTTCCAGAATGCATTTGCAGCAATCTATGATGGTCGTTTCCTTGCTGGTGTTGCAGCTGGTATGAAATTAAATGAAATGATCGAATCCGGTGAAATCAAAGCAGAAGAAGCTAAAATCGGTTACGTAGGTGCTTATACATATGCAGAAGTTATGTCCGGTTACACATCTTTCTTCTTAGGTGCTCGTTACATCTGTCCATCCGCTACAATGGAAGTAACATTTACAGGTTCCTGGTATGATGAAACAGCTGAAAAAGAAGGCGCAAACAAACTCATCGAAAATGGCTGTGTATTGATCAGTCAGCATGCAGACTCCATGGGTGCTCCTACAGCTTGTGAAACAGCAGGTGTTCCTAACGTTTCCTATAACGGAAGCACAGCAAGTGCTTGTCCTAATACATTCATCGTATCTTCCAGAATTAACTGGGTACCATACTTTGAATATTCTATCGGTTGTGTAATGAACGGTGAAGATATCGCAGCAGACTGGTGCGGTACTCTTGAAAACGGTGCTGTATCTTTAACAGATTTAGGTACAGTTGCAGTTGCTGAAGGCACAGCAGAAAAAATGGAAGAAGTAAAAGCTGCTCTTATTGATGGTTCCTTACATGTATTTGATACAGAAACATTTACAGTAAATGGCGCTGCATTAGATAGCTATGAAGCAGACGTTGATACAGATGCTGATTACACACCAGATCATGAAGTTATCGTTGATGGTTATTTTGATGAATCCGGCGAAGGATTCCGTTCCGCACCATATTTCGATATCCAGATCGACGGTATTACTCTTCTTGATACAGCATTCTAATAATAGAAGATATTTGCAGATGCTTTGCAATTGATTTTATGATATAATTGCACAGGCGGCACAGCGATTTTCGCCGCGCCGCCTTTTTTCTGTCGGATGGAACACTTGAGTGTTGTAGTTTTATTCGACAGAAAAGAGGCGGATCCGCCAACAATTCGAAAGGGGACAAATGATGGAAAGCAAGATAGCTGCAGTTTCAATGCGAAACGTAAGAAAAACCTTTGGAACCGTTGTTGCCAACGACAGAGTGAATCTTGATATTTATAAAGGTGAAATTCTGTCTTTATTAGGTGAAAACGGGAGTGGAAAAACGACATTAATGAATATGCTTTCAGGAATTTATTTTCCGGATGAAGGTCATATTTATATTAATGGAAAAGAAGAAATTATTAAATCACCAAAAGATGCATTTGCGTTAGGCATCGGGATGGTACATCAGCATTTTAAATTAGTCGATGTATTGTCAGCGACCGAAAATATTATTCTGGGGCTTCCGGGCAAGCTGAATATTAAAGAAGCATCAAAGAAGATTGAAGAAATTTGCAATAAATATGGTTTTGAAGTAGATCCAAAACAGAAGATTTATGATATGTCAGTATCTCAGAAACAGACTGTAGAAATCGTCAAAGTATTGTACCGTGGCGCGGATATTTTGATTTTGGATGAACCGACAGCAGTTTTAACACCTCAGGAAACAGAAAAACTGTTTAATGTACTTCGTAAGATGCGTGAAGATGGCAAAGCGATTATTATTATCACACACAAGATGCAGGAAGTCGAAGAATTATCCGACCGTGTGGCTGTTCTTCGAAGCGGTAAGTACATTGGAAGTATGAAAACGAAGAATACAAATGTGACAGAGATGACAAACATGATGGTAGGTCATGAAGTTACATTAAATATCGAAAGACCGGAACCAGTGGATCCAAAACCTCGTATTGAAGTTTCCAATCTGAATGTTCGTAGTGAAGATGGCGTTCTTAAACTTAAAGATGTTAGCTTTACTGCAAACAGTGGGGAAATTTTGGGTATTGCCGGAATTTCCGGATGTGGTCAGAAAGAACTTCTGGAAGCGATTGCCGGACTTCAGGTAACAGAATCCGGTCAGATCAACTATGTGAAAGATGACGGTACAAGAGATAATCTTATTGGAAAGGATCCTTTAAAGATTCAGGAACTGGGAGTATCTTTATCTTTCGTTCCGGAAGACCGTCTGGGTATGGGACTTGTCGGTAACATGGACCTTACAGATAATATTATGCTGCGTTCTTTCAGAGAAGGTCAAAGTCCGTTTGTGGACCGTAAACCATCCAGAGAACTGGCAAAGGAGATCGTTGATCAGCTTGAGGTTGTTACACCGGGGATTTCTACACCGGTACGTCGTCTTTCCGGTGGAAATGTACAGAAAGTATTGGTTGGACGTGAGATTGCATCTGCGCCAACAGTGCTTTTAACAGCTTATGCTGTACGTGGTTTGGATATTAATTCAGCATATACAATTTATGAATTGATGAATGAACAGAAGAAGAAAGGCGTTGCAGTTATTTTCGTTGGCGAAGATTTAGACGTGCTTCTTCAGTTGTCTGACCGTATTCTTGTCCTTTGCGGTGGTGAAGTCAGCGGTATTGTTGACGGACGAAAGACAGATAAGAATGAGGTTGGTATGATGATGACCAGAATGGGAGGTGCCGAATAACATGAATGAAAAGAATAAAGAACCATTGTTTCATATCGTGAAAAAACCGGAACTTCCTGTATTTAAAACATTGGGAATCCGTGTCGTTGCTATTTTACTTGCATTGGTTGTATGTGCGGTTGTGACAACAGTGACAACGGGTACGAATCCAATCGAAGTGTTCCAGTCCATGTTTGTAGGCGCATTTGGTACAACAAGAAAAACATGGATCACTCTTCAGAATACATCTATTCTTTTATTGATCTCTCTTGCATTGACACCTGCATTTAAAATGAAATTCTGGAACATTGGCGGTGAAGGCCAGGTGCTCATCGGAGGTCTTGCAGCAGCAGCATGCATGATTGTTTTGGGTCAGAAATATTCAAATGGTATGGTCATTGTATGCATGATCATTGCAAGTTTGCTTGCAGGTATGATCTGGGGACTGATTCCTGCGTTTTTTAAAGCGAAATGGAATACAAACGAAACACTTTCCACATTAATGATGAACTATATCGCGACTCAGTTAGTTGCTTTTTATACAATCGTATGGGAAGTTCCAAAGGGATCCGGTAAGATTGGTATTATCAATCAGAATACAAATATCGGATGGCTTCCACAGATTTTCGGCTCTAAGTACTTATTAACAATTATCATTGCCATTGCATTCACTGTATTTATGTACATTTATTTGTATTATACAAAACAGGGATATGAACTTTCCGTTGTTGGTGAAAGTGAAAATACAGCACGTTATATTGGTATCAAAGTCGAAAAAATCATTATTCGTACGATGGCAATTTCCGGTGCTATCTGTGGTCTTGTTGGTCTCTTGCTCGTTGGCGGTATTAACCATACAGTAACAACAACAATTGCCGGAGGTCAGGGCTTCACAGCGGTTATGGTATCCTGGATGTCCAAATTTAATCCGATCATCATGATGTTATCCAGTTTATTGATTGTCTTCATGGATCGTGGTGCTGGTGAGATCTCGACAGCTTTTGGATTGAATCATTCTTACTCTGATATTTTGACAGGTATAATCTTGTTCTTTATTATTGGATGCGAATTCTTTATTAACTATAAAATTCAGTTTCGTAAAAAAGCGGATAAGGAGGAACAGTAATTATGTTTAATTTTTTAATTGCATTTATTCCTAGAGCGATCGTACAGGGCATTCCGCTTCTTTTCGGATGTACCGGTGAAATCCTTACAGAAAAATCCGGTAACTTAAACCTTGGTATTCCCGGTGTTATGTATGTTGGTGGTATCAGTGGTGTTATCGGAGCATTTCTTTATGAGAATTCAGTTGCTGATCCATCTCAGATGAATGGTGCTTTGGCAATTTTGATTCCATTGATCTGTTGTTTGCTTGGGGCATTTTTAATGGGACTTTTATACTGTTTTCTTACAGTAACGCTTCGTGCAAATCAGAACGTAACAGGTCTTGCTATGACAACATTTGGCGTTGGCTTTGGTAACTTCTTTGGCGGTTCTCTGATTAAATTAGTTGAAAGTGACGTTCCGTCTATTGCTTTAACAGCGACAAGCAGCTATTTTAGCAAAACATTGCCATTTGCAGGCAGTCTTGGCTGGGTAGGAAAAGTATTTTTCTCTTATGGCTTTTTAGCTTATGTGGCTGTATTTATTGCATTTGCGTCTTCGTATGTATTAAATCGTACACGTGTTGGGCTTCATCTCCGAGCCGTTGGTGAAAGTCCTACAACTGCTGATGCAGCAGGTATTAATGTTACACGTTACAAATATGTATCTACATGTATCGGCTGTATGATCGCAGGTCTTGGCGGTTTATATTATGTTATGGACTACGCATGCGGTGTTTGGTCAAATGATGCATTTGGTGACAGAGGCTGGCTTGCGATCGCACTTGTAATCTTTACAATCTGGCGTCCAAGCATTGGTGTGTTTGCTTCCTTCTTGTTTGGCGGTTTATATATTTTATATCTTTACATTCCAACAGGTATGGATAACATGGAACTTCAGGAATTATATAAGATGATTCCATATGTGGTAACATTAGTTGTTCTTGTGTTGACAAGTGTACGTAATAAACGTGAAAATCAGCCGCCGGCAAGTTTGGGTCTTCCATATTTCCGTGAAGAACGCTAATATTCAATAACTAAAATATTTAAATCCTATACATTGTGTTTTTATACAGTGTATAGGATTTTTTATTTGAATATGAAAGGATGATTCTTGAATTTATATCACGTTCTGATACACTAAAAGTAAGTTTATGAAAAAGTAAAGAAGGTTTTTTGCATGATAGTGATTAAAAATATAGAAGTTTATGCACCGGAATATAAAGGGATTCAAGATGTACTTATAGCCGGAGAAAACATTGAATGGATGGATTCAAATATTGAAATGAATTCTAAAAAATGCCATATTATCGATGGAACAGGTAAGATTCTGACGCCGGGATTTATGGATGGGCATGTCCATCTGATTGGCGGTGGCGGTGAAGGAGGATTTCGAACCAGAGCACCGCGTGTGGAATGTTATGAACTTGTTGAAAACGGTATTACAACGGTTATGGGACTTTTGGGGACGGATGGTATTACACGTGATGTTGAAACCCTTTTAGCTCATGCAAAAGCTTTGCATGAAGAAGGGGTTACGACCTATATATGTACCGGTCATTATGGATATCCAAGTGTTACGCTCACTGGAGATGCAAAGAAAGACGTTGTGTTTATTCAAGAAGTATTGGGATTAAAATTAGCTATATCTGATCATCGAGCACCCAATGTTACACTTGATGAGCTGATTCGAATTGGTAGTGATATGAGGATTGCCGGAATGATTGGCGGTAAACAGGGATGTGTTATTCTTCATATGGGAGATGATATGCGTGGTCTGAAGCCAGTGTTTGAGGCACTTGAAAAAACATCAATTCCAACGAAAATATTCCATCCGACACATGTTAATCGTAATCCGTTATTGCTTGAACAGGGAATGGATTTTCTGAAAATGGGAGGGTATGTAGATTATACCTGCGGTATGGACGATGAACGGACACCGGGAAAGTGCATTTTAAAAGCAAAAGAAATGGGAGTTCCAACGGAACATATAACGATAAGCTCCGATGGTCATGGAAGCTGGAGTACGTATGATTCCGAAGGAAATCTTGCCGAAATTGGAATATCCCCTTTAGATTGTTTATATCATGAATTTAGAGATATGGTTCTGAATCTTGGAATGTCTTTGGAAGACGCATTAGTCTTTTTTTCATCGAATGTGGCAAAAAAACTTGATGTGTATCCGAAAAAAGGGTGCATTTGTGAAGGTTCGGATGCGGATGTTTTGATTATGGATAAAGATTTGAATCTTGACACTGTTATTGCCAGGGGAAAGATCATGATGCAGGATGGTGAGGTCATCGTAAAGGGTGCTTTTAATTCCTGATAAAGCATGCTATATTTAAAGTAACATTATTGATCGGGGTTTATATCAACAGGAGGTAAAAGGTATGTTACATGAAGTGAAATTTCTTTCTTACAATGAACGTGATAATGTTTATGGATGGATTTATGTTCCGGCTTCAAAAATTAAAGGTGTTGTTCAGTTAGTGCATGGTTTTGGCGAACATTCCAGAAGATATTTTCATATGATCGTGAAGCTGATGGATGCCGGTTATGTTGTGGCAGCAGATGACCATGTTGGTCATGGTAAAACAGCTCTTGAAAATGATGCTTGGGGTGACTGGGGAACAAAAGGCTGTCAGACAATGATGGAAGATGAACATACATTGAAACAGCTGGTGCAGGAAAAATATCCGGATGTGCCATATTTTATGTATGGTCATAGCATGGGATCTATTATTTTACGTCAGTTCCTTGCAAAATATGGAAGTGAACTTGCAGGTGCGATTATCTGTGGTACTGTTGGACCAGACGCTGTTCCATGTGAACAGGGAATTTCTATGTTAAAACCATTAGTTGATGCTGGTAAAGGTGCAGAATCAGATCCGGAAATGCTTGGAGCGCTTCTTGGAGGATTGTTCTCACGTATTGAAGAAGTTAAGATCGGCAATGAATGGATTTGTCATGATCCATATGTACAGATTGACCATGCAACAGATCCGTTTGACGCATTTACAAAGCCAACATCCAATGAATCTTTGCTTCAGTTTATTGAAATGATCAAAGAAGTTAACGTACCGGAATGGGCAGAAAAAGTTCCTAACATTCCATTATTCAATATCGCCGGTGAAGAAGATCCATGCGGTTCTTTCGGCGAAGGTGTAGAACTTGTTTCTAAATGGCTTGAAGATACAGGTCATGATATCGATACAATGATTTATATCGGCTATCGTCATGAAATTCATAACTATAGTGATCTGAAAGATCAGGTGGAAGACGATATGATCGAGTTTCTTGATAAGATTGCAAAATAAAAACATTTGATTCGGAGGTATTAAATCATGGAAAAAGATAACAGACCTTATGTTTCGTGGCAGCTTGTGGATGATTTTATGACAGCCGTATTGGTGAAACTGGGTCTTCCGGAAGATGAAGCACGTTTATGTGCAGATGTTCTTTTGGAAAGTGATCGTCGAGGCATTGAAAGTCATGGATGTAACCGTTTCAAACCGATTTATGTGGATCGTATTAAGGCTGGGATTTTAAATCCAGTGACAAAAATTGACATTATCAGAGAAACACCGACAACAGCTGTCATTGACGCCAATGACGGAATGGGTATGGTCGCAAGTAAAAAGGCTATGGATATGTGCATTGAAAAAGCACATAAATACGGAATGGGTATGGTTGCGGTACGTAATTCTTCCCATTATGGTATTGCCGGCTATTGGGCAACCTTAGCAACAAAAGAAAACATGATCGGTATTACAGGAACCAATGCAAGACCATCCATTGCACCGACTTTCGGTGTGGAAAACATGCTTGGTACCAATCCGTTAACGGTTGGTATGCCGACAGATGAACCATTTCCATTTATGTTAGACTGTGCAACATCGATTATTCAGAACGGTAAGATTGAATATTATGCCCGTATCGGACATGATACACCGGCAGGTATGGTTATCGGACGTGATGGATCTGAACTTACAGACAGTGAACAGATTTTAAAAGATATTCGAAGTCAAAAAGCTGCACTTGCACCACTTGGAGGTGTTGGGGAACTTTTTGCAGGATACAAAGGCTATGGATACGCAACGGTTGTTGAAATTCTTTCAGCGGCGCTTCAGTCCGGAATGTTTTTGCGTGCATTGGATGGCAAAGATGAGGACGGTAATATTCGTCCATATCATTTGGGACATTTCTTTATGGCCATTGATACAGAAGCATTTATGGGTTCAGACGCATTCAAAAAGACCTGTGGCGATATTTTGAGAGATCTTCGCAATTCTCAAAAAGCTCCGGGACAGGAACGTATTTATACAGCAGGTGAAAAAGAATACGATGTTTGGATGTACCGTAAAGATAAAGGGGTTCCAATGACAGAAGCTGTGCAGAAAGAATTTATTCAGATGAGAGATGAATTTGGATTGACCGAATTTAAGTTCCCATTTGAAGTGTAGTATTTGGGAAAATATGTAAAAAGAGCCGGATTGGTTGGTTTAAACCGATTCGACTCTTTTTCTTTTTATATGCGTATGTTAAAATAAAATATTAGAGAGAAAATGCTTTTATAATGGAGGATCATATGCAGGATATTTTAGTGCGTGCCGGTTGTTTTGTAGCAATCATTATACTTGGGTGGTTTTTAAGAAAGATTAATTTTATGGATGAGACTGCATTTCCGGTTTTATCAAAAATTGTTATTAAGATTACATTGCCGGCAGCTATTGTTGTCAGCTTTAATGGACGTGAGGTGGATCCGTCCATGTTATCGTTAGTGTTTATTGGATTTGGTTTATGTGCTCTTAATATGGTTATCGGCTTTCTGATCAATCTGCGATCCGGAAAAGATAATCAGGCATTTGCTATGCTGAATATGAGCGGATACAATATTGGGAATTTTACGATGCCGTTTGTGCAAAGCTTTCTTGGTCCGGTTGGTATTATTACAACCAGTCTTTTTGATACAGGAAATGCTTGTATGTGTTTGGGGACTTCTTTTAGTATTGCAAAGATTCTTAAAGAGGGCGGAAAGTTTTCAATTCTAACGATTTTAAAAAATCTGGTAAAATCTGTGCCTTTGATGTGTTATTTAATCATGATGACATTCAGTGTTTTACATATTTCT
>JAFOYH010000102.1 GCA_017391465.1 Lachnospiraceae bacterium
AAAAGGGGTGCTGGCAATTCGGCTGGCTGAGACAGGATAGCGTTATCCTGGACCCATAAACCTGATCTGGATAATGCCAGCGTAGGAAGCATGCATTTTAGATGAAGTGAATTCCAGCATCCGGGTATCGATCCACGATACCCGGATTTTTTGCATTATAAGATCTTTTTACAATAGAAAGGAGAAATGAAAATGAATGCAAGTGTAGCCATTCAGGTATTGCCAAAAGTAGATAGTGATGATGAAGTCATTCGTATTGTAGATGCGGTTATTGCGTATATTAAATCGACAGGTTTAAATTATTTCGTTGGACCATGCGAGACATCCATTGAGGGAGATTATGATGAACTCATGGAGATTGTCAAAGAATGTCAGAAAGTTGCCGTGGGTGCAGGTGCAAAATCTGTATCTGCTTATGTAAAGATAAATTATCGACCAGAAGGAGACGTATTGACCATTGAAAAGAAAGTTACAAAACACCACCAATAGAATATGGTCGATATCCGCGATTGTCTTAATATTGATCCTATGGCAAGGGATCAGTTCGCTTGGCATTGTGGACAGCTTTATGCTCCCATCACCGGTACAGGTAATGAAAGCGTTTATTTCAGAATTTCCAATGTTAATGGAAAATGCGGGAGTGACACTTGCCGAAGCATTTCTGGGGCTGTTGATCGGTGTGGCTTTTGGATGTGTCATGGCCGTGCTCATGGATCGCTTTGAACCGTTATATAAAGCCTTTTATCCATTGATTGTTTTGACACAGACAGTTCCGACGGTAGCCATTGCACCGCTTTTGGTGTTATGGTTTGGTTATGAAATGACACCGAAAGTTATTCTCATTGTGATTACCACATTTTTTCCGATTACAGTTGGTCTGCTGAATGGATTCAGATCTGTGGATTCAGATGCAATTAATCTTTTGCGTGCAATGGGTGCAGGACAGGCACAGATTTTTAAGTATATAAAACTTCCGGGAGCCATGTCCCAGTTTTTTGCAGGACTGAGAATTTCAGCGTCTTACGCGGTCGTTGGTGCAGTGATTTCGGAATGGCTGGGCGGTTTTGGCGGACTTGGTGTGTATATGACACGCGTTAAGAAAGCATTTTCTTTTGATAAAATGTTCGCAGTGATCTTTTTGATTTCAATTATCAGCCTGTTGTTGATGAAAGGTGTGGATCTGTTACAGAAGAAATGCATGCCTTGGGATAAAGAAAAGGAGTAGTACGATGAAAAAATTTGTAAAAATGATGTGCGTTATGGTTGCTGCAATGACTGTCTTAACAGCCTGTGGTGGTTCAAATGAACAAACAGGCTCAGGTGCAGGTAATGGCGGCAGCGAAAATAAAGACTTGGAAAAAGTAACATTTGTTTTGGATTGGACACCAAATACCAATCATACAGGACTTTATGCAGCCTTAGAAAAAGGTTATTATGAAGAAGCAGGTTTGGATGTTGAGATTGTTCAGCCGCCGGAAGATGGGGCTGTTGTCTTAGTTGCATCCGGAAAAGCCCAGTTTGGTATTTCCTTTCAGGATTCCATGGCTGCAGCTTTGGCAGGAGATGAGGCTTTGCCGATTACAGCAGTTGCATCTGTGATTCAGCATAACACATCCGGGATTATTTCCAGAGCAGGCGAAGGCATGGACAGACCAAAAGGTCTTGAAGGACATAGCTATGCCACATGGAATGGAGCCATTGAACTTGCCACACTGGAAGAAGTTGTGAGAGCAGATGGCGGTGATTTTTCAAAAGTGGATTTGATTCCAAGTACAGTAACGGATGAAGTGTCTGCATTAAAGACAAACTCCGTGGACTCTATTTGGATTTTCTACGCATGGGCAGGTGTAAAGACGGAACTGGAAGGCATGGAAACCGATTATTTTGAATTTGCGGATATTGATCCGGTGTTTGATTATTATACACCGGTGATTATTTCCGGTGATAAATATCTTGAAGAACATCCGGAAACAGCAAAAGCTTTTCTGGAAGCAACAAGCAAAGGCTATGCATTTGCGATGGAAAATCCGGAAGAAGCAGCAGAAATTTTATGTGCGGCTGCACCGGAACTTGACCAGGAATTGGTACTTGCAAGCCAGAAATATCTTGCAGATCAGTATCAGGCCGATGCACCTTATTGGGGGTATATGGACGCTGAACGTTGGAATGGATTTTATCAGTGGGTGAATGAGAAAACGATTTTAGAAGATAAAGTACCATTGAATACGGGCTTTACCAACGAATATTTGCCGCAGTAGGAGAACATGATGTCGATTTTACAGGTAAAAAATGTAACAAAATCATTCGAAAATGAAGAAATCATCCGGGATATCTCTCTGGAATTAAATGAGGGCGAGATTGTTTCACTGCTTGGTGTCAGCGGTGGCGGTAAAACAACATTGTTTAATGTCATTGCCGGCTTAAGTGTGCCTGACAAAGGTGATGTTTATCTGGGTGATGAAAAGATTACGGGAAAACCGGGACAGATCAGCTATATGCTTCAGAAAGATCTTTTGCTTCCGTATCGAACCATTGTTGATAATGTGGCTTTGCCGCTGATTATCCGTGGAATGGACAAGAAACAGGCGCGTGCAAAAGCGGCAGCTCATTTTGATGAATTTGGTTTGGAAGGCACTGAAGCGAAGTATCCGTCTCAGCTTTCCGGGGGCATGCGGCAGCGTGCGGCTTTGCTTCGAACCTATCTGTTTTCAGAAAAAGTGGCACTTTTGGATGAGCCGTTTTCTGCATTGGATATGCTGACAAAAGGTACGATTCATGAGTGGTATTTGGATGTGATGGAGAAGATTAAGTTATCTACTCTGTTTGTTACACATGACATTGATGAAGCGATTTTGTTGTCGGATCGAATTTATCTGCTGACAGGAAAACCGGGGCAGATTACGAAGGAAATTGTGATCAGGGAAAAGAAGCCGAGAGCGAAAGATTTTAATGTGACCGGAGCGTTTATGGCGTATAAACGTGAGATTATTGAGCATTTAGGGAAAAACGAATAATAAAAATCAACAAACCATCAAATTAATTGTTTTTGAAAGAATAAAACAATCATTTTGATGGTTTTTGTTTACAAAAGAAAAAAAACATGATTTAATAAATTTATAATTTAAAGAATAAACTAGATAGAAGAAAGAAGGTGTATCTTAATGGATAACAAAATATTTATCACACCAGATTATATTACAGCAGATGATTTGAAACGAATAAGAAAACTTTTGAATATGACACAAAAGGAGTTTGCAATGCTTATTGGTTGTTCTAAACCGACAGTGGAACGTTGGGAACGAAGCAGTGAGCAGATTAGAGGACCGATTTGTTTGTTGCTGAAGCTGATTGAGCAGGATGTGCAAAGTGTTTTAAAATTACGTGTACCCAAAAAGGATACACCAATTCGACTGTGGTATATGTACAATCAGATGGTATGTACGATTATTGATGTGAATGAATTAAAAAGAGAGGTTCGTATTTATAATTGCACGGATAATGTGATGTTTCGGGCATTTGGTGTGACAGAAAAGCCGGATTTCGAGATGTATACAGAGTTTTTAGAATCCAGATGTTTTCCTGAGGGCCGAGATAAGATGAAACTTGTTCTGAAAGATTTGAATTTGCCGTTTTATGATCCGTTTATGATAATTGAAAAAACAGAAGGACGTATGGCAGAAGATGATTTTTGGATTCGTATTGAACGATGATGAAAGTGGTGATTGAATGATTGAGTTGTTTGAACAGGACGAACGAAAAAATGAACGGCAATCTTCGAAAGGAAACCAGCTTAAATGGTCCAATGGAGGATTGTGGTATAAAGCCGATTATACGGGATATGAGGGATTGACAGAGTATGTAGTTTCTCATCTTTTGCAAAAATCGTCTCTTAAAAAAGAAGAATATGTTCTATATGAGTTGGAGGAAATGCGCTATAAATCACAAATTTACCGAGGCGTGAAAAGTAGAGATTTTTTAAATGATGATTGGCAGATTATTACACTTGAACGTTTGTTTCAAAATTTTTTTGGATACAGCTTATATAAATCAATATATAAAATTTCAGACCATGAAGAAAGATTACGATTTTTAGTAAGTCAAGTCGAACGTATGACGGGGCTGCAATCATTTGGAAAGTATCTTAATCAGATATTTACCATAGATGCTGTTTTTTTAAACGAGGATCGCCATACTCATAATATTGCGGTTTTGATGAATGGAAAAGGAATGTTTGATTACTGTCCAATATTCGATCAAGGCGCAGGATTACTGGCAGATACATCTATGGATTATCCAATGGATTCGGATGTTTATAAACTCATGCAGGATGTTCAGGCAAAAACATTTTGTACAGATTTTGATGAACAACTCGAGTTGTCAGAGAAGTTATATGGCAGTTATATTCAATTTTCTTTTACCAAAGCAGATGTTCAAGAGATATTATCGAAAGCGTGTATCTATACTTTAGAAGAAAGAGAACGTGTTGAGAATATTATTTTTGCGCAAATGCGTAAGTATGCGTATCTTTTTAAAAAAAGTTAGTCTTAACTAAAAATCATATTGACAAAATGTGGAAGTTAGTATATGCTAACATTGAAGTTAGAAATTACTAACCAAACGAAAGGACGACAAGGTTCGTTGTAACCTTGTTAAGATATGGTGATTGATATGAGTTTATTAAATGCAAACGTAGGTGAAGAATATATTGTTCGAGACATTCGTACAGATGATGAAGAATTGAATTCTTTTCTTTTCTCATTGGGATGTTACAGCGGCGAGCCGATTACAGTGATTTCCCGTACAAAAGGCGGTTGCAAAGTGTCTATTAAGGATGGTCGTTATACCATCGACTCCGGTTTGGCAGGAGCTATTTTAGTATAATAAAAGCATTATGTATAAAATAAAAAATAGTGATGAAAGTCACTATTTTTTATCGATATAAGTTAGTTTGAACTAATCAGAAAGAAAAGGTGAAAGAAAATGAGAATTGCTTTAACAGGTAATCCGAATAGTGGAAAGACAACAATGTTTAACGCATTGACAGGACGTAACGAGCGTGTTGGGAACTGGGCAGGCGTTACCGTAGATAAAAAAGAAAGTTTGATTAAGAAAAGTTTTTATGAGGGCGCAGAAGAATTAATGGCCGTCGATCTTCCGGGTGCGTATTCCATGTCGCCATTTACATCCGAAGAAAGTGTTACAAGCGCATATGTGAAAAACGAAAATCCGGATGTAATCATTAATATCGTCGATGCGACAAACTTAAGCAGAAGTTTATTTTTTACAACTCAGTTATTGGAACTTGGTATTCCGATGGTTGTCGCTTTGAATAAGAGTGATATGACAGAAAAGAAACAGACAAAGATTGATGTGGATAAGTTGTCCAGGAAATTGGGCTGTCCGGTAATTCAAACCGTTTCGGTGTCTGCAGGCGATGAAGGCTTGAAAGAAGTGGTGACTAAAGCAGCTTCTTTAAAAGGAAGCACACAGAAGGCACCATATGTTCAGGGAGATATTGATCTTCAGGATAAAGCAGCGGTTGAAGCTGAAGAC
>JAFOYH010000084.1 GCA_017391465.1 Lachnospiraceae bacterium
CCAGCTCGCGAGCCTTCTTGGCATCACGGGGGGAGTCAGCATTGGTGCGGACCTTCAGGGTGCGGTACTGGTCAGCCCAAGCCATGATGCGACCGAACTCGCCGGCGATTTCAGCGTCAACTGTGGGGATGATACCGTCATAGATGTTACCTGTAGAACCATCGATGGAGATGAAGTCGCCCTCAACATATGTCTTGCCTGCGAGCTCGAACTTCTTGTTCTCTTCGTCCATCTTGATGTCGCCGCAACCGGATACACAGCATGTACCCATACCACGAGCTACAACTGCTGCGTGAGATGTCATACCACCACGAACTGTGAGGATACCCTGAGCAGCCTTCATACCTGTGATATCTTCTGGAGATGTTTCAAGACGAACAAGAACAACTTTTTCACCTTTTGCAGCCCAAGCTACAGCATCATCTGCTGTAAATACAACTTTACCGCAAGCAGCACCTGGAGAAGCACCAAGACCTCTGCCCATTGGAGTTGCAGCTTTAAGAGCAGCAGCGTCAAACTGTGGGTGAAGTAATGTATCTAAGTTACGAGGTTCGATCATTGTTACAGCTTTTTCTTCTGTGATCATACCTTCATCAACTAAGTCGCAAGCAATCTTAAGAGCAGCCTGAGCTGTTCTCTTACCGTTACGTGTCTGTAACATATAGAGTTTTCTATCTTCGATAGTAAATTCCATATCCTGCATATCTCTGTAGTGGTTTTCAAGAGTATTGCAGATTCCTACGAACTGTTCGTAAACAGCTGGCATAACTTCTGCTAACTGATCGATCTTCTGAGGTGTACGAACACCAGCAACTACGTCTTCGCCCTGTGCATTCATAAGGAATTCACCCATAAGGTGTTTTTCACCTGTAGCTGGGTCACGTGTAAATGCAACACCAGTACCGGATGTTTCACCCATGTTACCGAATGCCATCATCTGTACGTTAACAGCTGTACCCCAGCTATATGGGATATCATTGTCACGACGATATACGTTTGCACGTGGGTTGTCCCAGGAACGGAATACTGCTTTGATAGCGCCCATTAACTGTTCCTTTGGATCAGTTGGGAAATCTTCACCGATTTTAGCTTTGTATTCAGCTTTGAACTGTTCAGCAAGAACTGAAAGATCTTCTGCTGTGAGTTCAACGTCCTGAGTAACGCCTTTTTCTTCTTTCATCTTGTCGATGAGTTCTTCGAAGTATTTTTTACCAACTTCCATAACTACGTCAGAATACATCTGGATGAATCTTCTGTAGCAATCCCATGCCCAACGTGGGTTACCGGATTTTTCAGCTAATACATGAACGACTTCTTCATTTAAACCAAGGTTGAGGATTGTATCCATCATACCTGGCATAGAAGCTCTGGCACCGGAACGTACGGAAACAAGAAGTGGATTTTCTTTGTCGCCAAATTTCTTTCCTGTGATTTCTTCCATTTTAACGATTGCTTCCATGATCTGTTCCATGATTTCATCGTTAATCATTCTGCCATCTTCGTAGTACTGTGTACAAGCTTCTGTTGTGATTGTGAAGCCCTGTGGTACTGGAAGTCCTAAAGCTGTCATTTCAGCGAGGTTTGCACCTTTACCGCCGAGAAGGTTTCTCATTGTAGCGTTCCCTTCGCTAAACATATAAACCCATTTTGCCATAGTTTATTCCCTCCTAAAACTATAAAAAAATATTATATATTTATTGCATTTTTCAAAATACAAATGAACCTATCAAATTAAAATCAGATAATATTGCATTTTTACAAATACAAATGAATATATTCATTCTATAACTTTGATACAAAATTGTCAAGCATTAGAAAGCTAACTTTTCTTCTAAGTAAGCTGCCAAATCTTCGATCTTCACTCTTTCCTGAGCCATTGTGTCTCGTTCACGTACTGTTACGCAACCATCTTCTTCGGATTCGAAATCATATGTGACACAGAATGGTGTACCGATTTCATCCTGACGACGGTAACGTTTGCCGATATTACCACGATCATCGAATTCACAGTTCCATTTTTTGCTGAGTGCTGCGAATACTTTTTCTGCACCATCATTTAATTTCTTAGATAATGGAAGCACACCAACTTTAACCGGTGCAAGTGCTGGATGGAAATGAAGAACTGTACGTACATCGCCGCCTTCTAATTCTTCCTCATCGTAAGCACCGCAAAGGAATGCGAGAACAACGCGGTCTGCACCTAAAGACGGTTCGATAACATATGGGATGTATTTTTCTTTTTTCTGATCGTCAAAGTAGGACATATCCTGGTTGGATACATTCTGATGCTGTGTTAAGTCATAGTCTGTACGGTCAGCGATACCCCATAATTCGCCCCAGCCAAATGGGAAGAGGAATTCGATATCTGTAGTTGCCTTACTATAGAAAGATAATTCTTCTGCATCATGATCACGAACACGCATCTCTTCTTCTTTCATACCAAGAGATTTTAACCAGTTGATACAGAAAGATTTCCAGTAAGCAAACCATTCAAGGTCTGTATCTGGTTCACAGAAGAATTCAAGTTCCATCTGTTCAAATTCTCGTGTACGGAATGTGAAGTTACCCGGAGTAATTTCATTTCTGAAAGATTTACCAATCTGACCAATACCAAATGGAATTTTCTTACGGGATGTTCTCTGAACATTTTTAAAGTTAACAAAGATACCCTGTGCTGTTTCCGGTCTTAAATAAACTGTGTTTTTTGCATCTTCAGTAACACCCTGGAATGTCTTAAACATAAGGTTGAACTGACGAATGTCTGTAAAGTTATGAGCACCACATGTTGGACATGGAATCTTATGCTCTGCAATGAACGCCTGCATTTCTTCATTGCTCCATCCATCCACGGAACTTCTAAGTTCTACGCCTGTTTCTGCACTGAAATCTTCAATGATCTTATCTGCACGGAAACGTTCATGACATTCTTTACAATCCATCAAAGGATCAGAGAAACCGCCAAGATGACCGGATGCAACCCATGTCTGTGGATTCATAAGGATCGCACAGTCAACACCTACGTTGTAAGGGTTTTCCTGAATAAATTTCTGCCACCATGCACGTTTTACGTTATTCTTTAATTCAACACCAAGATTACCGTAATCCCATGTATTTGCAAGACCACCGTAGATTTCAGAACCTGGATATACAAAACCTCTCGCTTTCGCTAAGGCAACGATTTTTTCCATTGTTTTTTCCATAACGCTATACCTCACTAATTATTTTCGCTTGTATCATTGTATACTTTCTAATTTTATTTTTCAAGTGCTTGTCCATATTAAATTACTAAAATGGAAGATATTGTTAAAAACTTTCCAAATCAACCATGATTTCAAGAATTTCCAAAGACTTAAATGGTCGGTCGATGCGTTCGTGTATGTAATGTACCAATATTCTCTGAAGTTCATGCAGCACATCATCCGAAACATTAAACGTATAAAGTCTTTCAATAGGTGACGTAATGATATACTGCATCGTATATAATGTGGATGCGGATACATAAAAAAGCTGTCCATTTTCTCCAAGACAATGATCGCAGATCATTCCACTTCGTGATGGACTGAAATGATATAATCCCTCTTTATTTCCACAGCTTATACATTGAAAGACTTCCGGATATTCCCCATTAGCCACAAATATACGTAATTCGTAAATTGCCCGGATTAAAGGTAATGAAATGGATGCTTTGCACATCATACGCAATGTCTGATACACAAGTTTTAACAATTCGACCTCGTTATTATTTTCTCTCGCATAATAAGAAACCATTTCAAGAAAATAAGAACCATAGCAGGCTTTTAATGGATCCTTTGGAATGTCCTCAAAATAATTCGAAATATCTGCAGCCACAAGGGTATATGCATTTCTGCCCTCGTAAACACGAAAAGTTCCAAAAGCAAAAAGCTGTGTACTTGCCAGCATCGCACTATGCTGACGTCTTGCACCTCTGGCGAATGCCGTAATCTTCCCACGTTCTTTTGTAAGAAGGACAACACGTCGATCATATTCATTTATCGGAGACGTTCCAATAACCATACCTGTCACTGCTACAGACTCTAACATACACTCACCTTAATACTCGTTTTTATCGTATCCAAAGTTTTTAATAAGAAAATCACTGTCTCTCCAGTCTTTTTTTACTTTTACCCAAAGCTGGAGGTTTACTTTTGTATCCAAAAGATTTTCAATCTCAATACGGGCATTCTGACCAATCTGACGAAGCATACTTCCCTGTTTGCCGATGATCATTCCTTTGTGAGAATCTCTTTCACATACAATTGTTGCATGAATATCCATCATATGTCCATGACGACGCATCTTCATAGAATCGATAGATACAGCAATCCCATGCGGAATTTCGGCATCCATAAGGCGCAATATCTTTTCACGGATCAATTCCGCAACAATCTGTCTTTCCGGCTGATCTGTAACAACATCTTCATCATAAAACTGAGGTCCTTCCGGAAGATATTTCATAATACTTTTAATCACATCATTACAGTTTTCACCTGTAAAAGCACAACATGGAATGATTTCTGCAAAATCCATTTCTTTACTGTAAACCTTCATAACTTCAAGAAGATCTTCTTTTTTAACCATGTCCATCTTATTAATAATAAGAAGAACCGGTGTTTTTGTTTTCTTTAACTGTTCAATAATGTGCTGTTCACCGGCACCAATATAAGTCGTTGGTTCAACGAGCCAAAGAACAACATCCACTTCGTTTAATGTACGTTCGGCTACAGTTACCATATATTCACCCAGTTTGTTTTTGGCTTTATGTATTCCCGGAGTATCCAGGAATACAATCTGTCCTTCTTCATTTGTATAAACCGTCTGAATACGGTTTCTCGTGGTCTGTGGTTTATTCGATGTAATGGCAATTTTCTGCCCGATCAACTGATTCATCAATGTGGATTTGCCTACATTTGGACGACCAATCAACGTTACAAAACCCGACTTAAATTTATTCATTTCCATAAAATATATTTCTCCTTTTTATGCACCGATCAATGGTTCAATTTTCTGGAACATTTCTTTGTATTCTTCAATTTTCGATGTACTTCCAACCACGCAGCGGATTCCCGAATGAACGATTGCTTCAACAATACCAGAAAGGCTGCGAATGGTTTCCACATCCGTATGAAGTAATTCATAACGATTTTTTTCAAGTTTTTCATAGGATGTATGACACATCCATGCATTTAATGAACGTGCCCCTTGGTCCGCTGCACCAAGCGGTGTATCAATACCACTGATGGCACCGATAATATACTTGCGCATCGTGCGTTCATCTGCATCAAAGTTTTTCACATAATCGACAGCGCCTTCATATACATCATAAGTTTCTTTAAGATTCGGATCTCGATAAGAAGTAAAATATCCAGAACCATTTGTGGCAAAACCGCTCATACATCCATAGGCACCGCCCTGAACACGAAGTTTAATCCAGAGATAATCATAATTCATCATGACCTTTAAAACATTTAATGCGCCGTGGAATTCATATCCTGCCTGAATAAAATCGCCTGCACAGGCATCATATTGAACCATTCCTGATGTTGTATATGCCACTGTCTTTTCCCCATTCATACATTCTTTTAAGCAAGCTTTCACATCCTCAGTCAACTCGCCATTATTTCGAGGATTCAGGGATTTTGGCATGACTTTTTCAACGCACTGAATCATTGGTTGAATCGTCTGACTCAAATCCACGTCAGAACAGGTTAGATCAAACATAAGATTTTCTTTTCTGAATATCATTGACGCTGTTTCTTTTAAATTAAGAACAATCGCATCTGCTTCTTCATCAAAATGTTTTTCAATATACTCAATAAAACGGTAATATGCCATACCTTCTGTATGCTCTTTATACATGGCAGACATGGACTGAAAACTGATTGCGCGATTTACAGCAACCATGTGACCACTGCCATTCATAGACATTTCCATACGTGAACGAAGCTGACCAATAATCTCTTTCAAACGTTTTTTATCATCTAAATGCGTCGATTGAATCATTTCAGCCATTAACTGAATACCATCCTGAATCTTTGGTATAAGCACCTTCATGGTCAAACTCATTTTCGGATATAGTTTCTCTTTATCTTCCTGATCTGAATAAATAGAAATTATCGAACGAATGCCACCCGTATGAATATTCACAGCATCAGCGAGTTCTGTATAGGTATGTTCATTTGTATCCATGCTTCCAAGAACCGCAGCCAACAGGGAAATATAGAACGTTTTTTCAAATGGTACACCATTCGTATTAAAAATCCAACGTATATATGCAATACCACGGCTTGGTATATCATGATAAAGCACTGGATAACCACCGATTTCTTCATAATGATTGATAAATGGCTGTGGTTTTTTTTCGATGTCTTTAATTTCCAGAAGTGGAATTTTTTCCAGTTCTTCTGCACTCGACGGTTCTTCCTGATATCTTTTCAAAGCTCTCGTCTGCAAAATCATATCTTCCAATGCTTCTGTAGACAAACTTGCTTTATAATCCGCCAGTTTTTTTTCTATTTCAATGGCATTAGCTTCCGTCAATCCCTTTTCAGGAACCAGAATCAACAGTGAACTGTGAGGATTATCCAATATATAAGTTTGAATCAATGATTCAAAATAATCCGAATCCACTTTATTTTTCAAAGTTTCAAATGTATCGTTCGCCTGAATATGAATAAATGGTTGATTTTCATCATAGAGCCAACTATCCATCATCTGAAGCCCATACATAAGTCCTGCTGGAAATCTGCCAAAATCGCCTTCACGATATCGAAATTCATAGTAGTTAATGGCTGCACGAAGCGAATCCTTGTTCAATCCATTGGCAATAAGGCTCGACAATGTATCACGAATTAATTTTACAAAAGTTTCTTTTTGATCTGCTTCACTGTTCTTCACAATAATGCTCATATATGGCTGTAAAATACCATTATCAAATTCACCGAAGACATCTTTTCCGATACCGCTTTCAATTAAAGCCTTTTTAAGAATGGCCCCCGGCGACGACATAAGCACATACTCCAATACCTGCATTGCAAGATAAAGTTCACGATCAAGGCTCGTTCCAATGACCATGTTATAACTTAAATAAGTATTTTCAATCAATTCACGATCATCACTCACAGCGAATTTTTCTGTCACTTCCCGCATGGTATCAAATGGAATCTGCATATTTATACCGGAATCCACTTCGATGGCATCATATTTCCCAATATAATGTTCATCTATAAATGACAGTTTTTCAAATACATTCATATTACCATAAAGATAAATCCACGCATTGGATGGGTGATAGTATTTTTCATGAAATTCAAGGAATTTTTCATAGGTCAGATCCGGAATATTGGCAGGATCACCACCGGATTCCACCCCATAAGTTGTATCCGGATATAAGGTCTGACTGATCTTACGGAATAACACCTGTTCCGGTGCTGAAAATGCACCTTTCATTTCATTATAGACGACACCATTATACTTAATTGGTGCTTCCATGTCCTCTAATTCATAATGCCATCCTTCTTGAAGAAATATTTCTTTATGTTCACGGATATTTGGTTTAAACACAGCATCCAGATAAACATGCATCAGATTCTGAAAATCTGCATCGTTACAACTTGCAATCGGGTAAACAGTTTTATCCGAATAAGTCATTGCATTTAGAAATGTATTCAAAGAACCTTTCACAAGCTCTACAAAAGGATCTTTCACAGGAAATTCTTCAGAGCCGCAAAGGACAGAATGTTCTAAAATATGAGCAACACCCGTACTATCCTTTGGCGGTGTACGAAATGCTATATGAAATACCTTATTAGGGTCTTCATTGGACATAACCACAACGCGTGCTCCACTCTTCTTATGTTTTAAAAGCCACCCATCCGATTCCAATTCTTCTATATATAAATGTTGTATAACCTCATAACTTTCAGGTATATTTATTTTTTGTATCATATTTTGACCTCCGTTATTCAAGCCTAATATATAAACTTTACCATATTCCAATGATTTATACAACAGACCATCACGGGTGTTTTTCTGATCGCAACCATATTTTTACATCCTCTAAAAAAGTATCCCATGCTTCTTCATGTTCAACATAGTATTTAGGACAAATTTTACCTGTCACATCATAATGACGTATAACGCCTCTGTAAGAAATATCTAAATATGTACATAACCATCCTGTCAAATGAACAAGTGAAGCATACGTTTTTTCGTTGAATTTTCCATCTTCTGTTTCGTGACAAACTTCTATGGAGACCGTGTCTATATTGCGTGAATTTGAACAATAAGCAATTTCATTTGTCGGAACACACTGGATGATTTCTCCGTCAAGCCCCACCACAAAATGGCTGCTGGCATAAGTTTCATGCGAATCCTTTAATCCATCAAAATAATCACGATTCCCTTGAGCCGTACTTCCCGGATTTCCCACATAGTGAATAACAATCCCTTTAATCTTCTCCGTCGAAATACCTGGTCTGGAATATTCGTTTGGAGTTAAAAGCTGTACATCAATGCAGGGACGTCCATCCGTATATTGGGGATCCGGCTGATAATATGGCGTTTCTTTACGAAATACATTGAAAAATTTCAAGACAGCTCCGAAAATGCTTAATCCCAAAATGATGCAGCAGCCAATCATCCAAATTTGATGAATACGTTTTGATCTTTTATGATTATAAACTTTTTTATAGCGACTTCGTTTTCTTATATTTCTATTTTCCTGATTCGACTGTTTTGGCATAAAACCACCTTCTTTCTGCTTTCCATCATAGCATATTTAAAAGTAAAACTTTGTTATTTAAGAAAAGTTTAAATGAATCCTAATAAATATTTAAGGGTGTTGCAAAAACAACACCCTTAACATATATCTCATTCAATTTTATGCCGGAAAATCCATCAGGCTACAACATTTTAAAATTAATCTACGCTGTAGTTTGGAGCTTCTTTTGTAATCTGAATATCATGTGGATGACTTTCTTTTAAGGAAGCCGCACTGATCTTCACAAAACGACCTTTTGTTTTAAGTTCTTCGATTGTCTGTGTACCACAGTAACCCATACCTGCACGAAGACCGCCGATCATCTGGAAGATTGTATCTTCAACAAGACCTTTGTAAGCAACACGACCTTCAACACCTTCTGGAACAAGTTTCTTAGCATCAGACTGGAAGTAACGGTCTTTACTTCCGTTTTCCATAGCAGAAATAGATCCCATACCACGATATACTTTAAACTTTCTACCCTGATATAATTCAAAGTCTCCAGGGCTTTCGTCACATCCGGCAAACATACTGCCCATCATACATACGTCAGCACCTGCAGCGATAGCCTTTGTAACATCACCTGTATATTTGATACCACCGTCTGCGATAATTGGAATACCATATTCTTTAGCAACTGCATAGCAATCCATAACTGCTGAAATCTGTGGAACACCGATACCTGAAACGACACGTGTTGTACAGATCGAACCTGGTCCAATACCAACTTTAACAGCATCAACACCCGCTTCAATAAGTGCACGCGTAGCTTCACCTGTAGCTACATTACCAGCAATAACCTGAAGATCTGGATATGCTTCTTTAACCATCTTCACGCAACGGATAACGTTTGCAGAATGTCCATGTGCAGAATCGATAACAATAACGTCAACTTTTGCTTTTACTAAAGCATCAACACGTTCAAGAATATTTGCTGTAACCCCAACACCTGCACCGCAAAGGAGACGACCCTGTGCATCTTTTGCGGATAATGGGTATTTAATCTGTTTTTCAATATCTTTAATTGTGATTAAACCTTTAAGGTTAAAATTGTCATCAACAATTGGAAGTTTTTCAACACGAGCTTTTGCAAGAATAGCTTTTGCTTCTTCAAGTGTTACACCTTCTTTAGCTGTAACAAGATTTTTGGAAGTCATGCATGCAGAAATCTTCTGAGAAAAATCTGTTTCAAACTTTAAGTCACGGTTTGTGATAATACCAACTAATTTACCATTATCTGTAATAGGAACACCTGAGATACGGAATTTAGCCATAAGTGCATCTGCATCTGCTAATGTATGGTCTGGTGATAAATAAAATGGATCGGAAATAACACCATTTTCAGAACGTTTTACCATATCAACCTCATTTGCCTGTGCTTCGATTGACATATTTTTATGAATAATACCAATACCACCCTGTCTTGCCATAGCAATCGCCATGCGATGTTCTGTTACAGTATCCATACCAGCACTCATTAATGGAACATTCAAACGAATCTTCTTTGTAAGCTGTGTCTGAATATTCACCTGATTAGGAATCACCTCAGAATATGATGGAACTAAAAGCACGTCATCAAAAGTAATGCCTTCACCGATAATTGTACCCATTTTATCATCCTCTCTTTCTATGTTTATTAAATATAATTATACGTTATCTTTAGATACAAAACAATCCAAAATTCGAAGTTAAATTATTAAATTCAGCTCTCTCTTAGGGATTTTTAAAAGTATAACAACTCCCCAGTCAAAAGTCAACCTAAGGATATCATAATAATTGCTTATTCCTTTGTTAAGTATCACTAATATAAAACTCTATATTTATATTAAATAATAATAAAAAAAGAAGGCTCATAGTGTGTTCACTACAAACCTTCTTATTAATCAGCGCTTTACATCATTCCCATGCCGCCCTGTGGCATGCCCATTGGAGGCATATCTGATTTGATTTCTGCAACAACAGATTCTGTTGTAAGAA